>CAYRYI010000007.1:0-16160 GCA_964428455.1 uncultured Candidatus Saccharibacteria bacterium | reverse complement strand
AGGCCGCGCTCAAAACCCCATCAACCAAATTATTCAGTCAAAGTGGCTATAGCGTGAAATAATAGCAAGAAGAGACAGGGGTGAGACATAAACTATAAATAATAAATGGGTTGTTGATATATAAAACCCCCGTCGCGTTCGACGCGACGGGGGTTTCCGTTCGGACCTCCGAGACGGAACTTCTGGTCCAGCCGCCGTGGCTAGGGCAGCTGGACCTTGTTGAAGAACGGAATGGTCTGGGCCGCGACGAGCAGCCCAATGAAGAGCGAAAGTGACCCGAGAAGCGCCACATAGGTTATGGCGTACCCGAGCCACTTCCCGCCGGCCGTAGAAACTATGGCCGTTACCGCCGCGAGAACCCAGAACCCCATCCAGAGGCCGGGATTATGGGTCCCGATAGCGGCGGCGAGTGTGACGATGGCGGCAAGCACTAGCGCCAGCATCACTACCGGCGCCAGCGACTCCAGCCTGAACTTGTCGTCCTTCTTGGCTGGCGCGGGCGCGGTTCCAGCCCGCCCGCTGGCAGAAGCGGATCCCCGCTGCCGGCTCCAGAAGAAGATCAATGGCGGCAGGACGATGACAAGCCCGCCGATAACATATCTCCACGGGATCGCCTTGATGAATTCCGAGACAGACCCAGCGGTGTAGCCGCTTGCGCTTGCCCACAGACTCTCGATCATCTTCCTGGCTCCTCTCTTGGGCCAAAGACCTGCTGGAAAATCTCCTGCACGGGCCCGCCCACGATGATATTCTTGACGTTCTCGGCGGCCTTCGTCGCGATGGCGAGCCGCATGGCCTCGCGCCGCGCCGCTACTTCTTCAGCGCTTTCGTCGCGGAGGAACTTAGCCACCTCCCTGGCGCCCAGCATCCGCTGGGCTTCCTCGAAGGCCTGTTCTCCCGCCTCGATGATGTCGGACTTGGCGGGGAGCATGTCGCCGAACTCGAAGGCCTGGATGATCAGGCCATACTCCTGCATTAGGAACTTAACGACGGACCGATTGTCTTCTACACCCCCTGCGCGAAGCATGGGACGGCTTGGATCCTGTACCGCCCGCATGATACCGCCCGAGAGTTCCGTGCGACGCTTGTTGATCTCCGGCCACGTCTCCGAGCTTACGATGTGCCGCACGAGCGGCCGGATCCGATCCACCACGATCCGCGTCCAGTCCTCGGCCGCCAGGAAGAATTTCCTGGGGTCGTCGATGCGATAGAAAACCCGCATCGAGATCTTTAGCCTAATGCCATTTGCGGTGATCGGGTCAGAAAAGACCAGTTGCAGGACCTGGTCCCGCAGTGACACGAACTTCACGTCCTCCGGCGCGCCGAATTGGAGCTCGAAGGTGGTCAGATTGCCGTCTGTCCTCTCCACTACCGTGGCAAGCTTCGTCACCTTGACGGTGAGAAGCTTGTGCATTCGGGGGATCCCGACGATACGGAGTCCTCCGGCAATTCGCCGCAAGAACTCCGGCCCCTTTAGCCACTCGTACCGATGAAGATCGGCATTGGCGATAAGCCATGCCGGCTTCCCCAGATGAGTGACGAGCCCCGCGCTCATGGGCGGCACGATCACGATTGCGCCGTACCTGAATGCGGCGGGAATCACCAGGAACCCGATGAATGAGATGACCCCGAGTGTTACCATTCCGAAAAAGATAGGGTCATCGGGGGACATCCAGCCTAGGATCTCCCCCCATCCGATCCCGAGGAACCCCGGGAGAAATGCGAGGACGATCAAGGCCGTGGCGTAGAACGGATAGTACAGCCGAAGATGCCTTCTCATTGGTTGATCCTCCTTCAGTTGGTGGGTTGATTTATATGTCAAAGGCCGCGTTTGCGACCGAACCATCCAATGAACACTATTATATCAATATTTATCTAAAAGTCAATATTTAGGATAAGCTTAATTTGTCTCGGTAATTCATATTGGCTACAATAGCCTAAGTATGATTTATAAGGGTGACTAGCTCAGCTTACCCTCCCACCTTTAGTCAAGGGCGCATAGCTCAGTGGTAGAGCGTTGCATTTTCACCCTATTAGATCTCATGGGCAGTTAGCTCAGTGGTAGAGCACTGCATTCACATTGCGGGGGTCACAGGTTCAAATCCTGTACTGCCCATATTTAGATCTAACGGGGCAAGCATTGCAAAGGTCGTAGGTTCGATACCTACTGCGCCCACCAATAAACCTAACGGGGTAAGTTACGAAGATTGCTGGTTGGGTCCCAGAGGCGTCCACTAAAAAGGTGGGAGGGTGAAGCAGAGCGCTGTCTTCACACGACAGAGGCCGAAGGTTCGATCCCTTCGTTACCCACTTCCCAGCTCTATTTATATAGGACATATCTAAAGGACATTCAGTCTAAACGGAATGTCCTTTAGATGTTTGTCATGAAACACGATTTTTTGGCTTATTTACTCACTTTTGATGTAGACCCCTAAGGTACGGATATTTTTTTAACCACGCCTCCAACTGTGTACCTTTATGACCAAGAAGCTTGGTATGAAAGATTGGTACGATCTTATTTTTCAGTGTCCCAATGTCTCTGATCTGAAGTAGGGCATAATGCCTACCGCCGTGCTTATATTCGTAGACTCTGTCGGGCACTCCTAAATAATCCCTTATGCCCTCAATAAGCTCCTTATCTCGTACATGCATCTTTAGCATGAACGCTGGCACCTGGTTTCCTCTGCCGTCACGCATGTTCCCAAAACAGCCTTCTCCCTCGAATAACCCGAGGATGTATTCATCGGTTATTCTATCTCGTATCTCTTCTCTGGTACGATAAGTTTCATCTCTGACCGCTCTGTAAAATTCTGACTTATTACTCATAATGTTTCATCACAAACATTGATATTGTTACACCAATTAACATTATAAACAGTTTCACAGAAATATCAACATTGGGCGAATTAACAGTTGTTCGACCATGAACAACAGGATATGATTCAAAAATGGCTCTGAAAAACTTGGAAATCGGTCTGGCGGGGGAGAGGGCCGCCGTGGAACATCTTAAGTCAAAGGGCTACTCGGTTGTCGCCCAAAACTACGAGATGCCGATGGGGGAGTTGGATATTGTTGCGAAAAGGCGCGGAAAGCTCTATTTTGTTGAGGTAAAAACCAGCATAGAGACACATAGGGAGGCATTCAGTCCCGAGGAGCGGGTGGACAGGCGAAAGCGCAGGCGTCTGCAGGGGTTGTGCGAGCTCTATCTTGTGAGAGAGAGAATTGATCCTGATGTTGAATGGCAGATAGATGTGATTTCCGTAACCCTCGACAGCGAGCTCAAAGTCAAGCATATTGACCATATCGAAAACGCCGTTTGGGACCAGCGCGGCGTCTAGCCGCGAAATCAAAATTCAAAATGAAAAGATCAAAATGAATGTGGTCGCGTCAGACGCGACTTCCATGATTTTTATTTTTGATATTTGATTTTTAAATTAGTGTGGCGGGCTGTAGTATACCGGCAGTACACATGCTTTGGGAGCATGCAGACTGGGTTCGATTCCCAGCAGCCCGATTAACTCGATTTCTAACGGGGCGAAGAAGCATACAGACTAGGTTCTCCGTCAGCTGACGGATCGGCCCCCCGACCGGAATTTTCCGACTTTTATCAAATACACATATTAAACACTATAGTGTGTAATATGTGTATTGGGGATATATGAATTGAATTTGATGTCGGGTGAATTGCGGTTGCCTTCTTTGGGAAAGTTTTGCAGAATGTTTGTGTAATTGCGAGTGTCGTATAGTGGCAATACCTCAGCTTTCCAAGCTGATGCCAGGGGTTCGATTCCCCTCACTCGCTCCATAACAGAAAATCACCCCGACACGCGCGTGTCGGGGTGATTTGCGCCGGCGCTTCCGGCGCAACTTTCAGTCGGAGGCGATGGCTGGCAACCGCAGACGGAGGGCCTCGACGCTGTAGTGCAGAACAGGATTCCCGCCGTTCACGCGCTTAGGGTTCCAGAGCATCCAGCACCTTAGCCCTAGGTCCTCGGCGGCATCGATCTGCAAGCGCACCTCACGCGGACCATACGGCACAACCTTGATGGTGCGCCAGTTGCGCGCCGGGAAATCCTGCAGCCACGGGCAAATCTGAACGCCGGGATAGGTCTGCCGAACGTATGCAACCAGCCCGGCCAGCGCCGAGCGCGTCACCTTGGCGGGACATTCAGCCGGGATGGGACAGCCGAAGCGGCCCGGTGCCCAGTGCGATGGGTAAACCATCGGAGCGATTCTATCCACGAAGCGAAGAATCTCTCGGAGGTTCTGCCCGTTGCCGGTCGGGTCGGCGCTGGACGTTACCATCGCAGCCTCGCCGAAAATATCCGCGGCGATCATGGCCCACGGCCGCTCGGTCTTGATGCGGCGCTGGGCATAGTCCATGAAAGCCGTGATGGTTTCAGCCCTCACCCTACTGCTGACGGGCTCGCCAAATTCTATTTCGCTTACGCGGCCATCGGTGGGGAAGCGGACGTAGTCGAACTGGATTTCCATAAATCCGAGGTCAATGGCATAGATCGCCATATCGACTGCGATCTTCCAAACCATCCGATCAAACGGATTCAACCAGGCATGGTTGCCGGCATCGCGCCAAACCTCGCCCCTCTGATTACGCAGGAGCTCGCGCGGCAGAGCGTTCTTTGCGAGGGGCCTGTTAAATATGTCGGTAAACCACGTCTGGTCGGCCTTGAACGCCACGAGCCGCGCGATGGGCCAGATGCATTCGTCGTGGAGCCGCCGGAGGATTCTCCGGTTATGCTCCATGAGAAAATTGCCCGACTCGTTCACATCTATCACGAAGCTGTTGATCTCGCGCTGCTTGGCAAGCGCGATGAAGCGATCGAGCACCGCGGGGTTCTCCGCGTTCGGCACCGGGAGATAGACTCCCTTGATACTGTGCGGCGCGGGCATTTTGCATGACCTCGCGGCCAGCCCTGCCCGCGGCTCGCCCTCTGCGGCCGCGGGAGAAGATAGAAACATCGCCGATACCGCGAATACGATGAGAGCGGCGGCGTGTGTCATCCCGGGCCTCCTTTATGGTTAGTGGGAAGGTGCTCGCTGGCTACACATTAGGCGCGCCTTAAAGTAAAGTCAATTTGAGAAATTACCTTCTTGCTGTCCGCTATTATAATACGCTATCGCGTATTATAATAGCATCAATAGTTGGATCTCGACCACCCCGTATGGGAGTTTCGCGCGCATCGTTTATCAAGTATTTAGAATCGAAAACCGCCAAGTGGCCGCGCCGCCATATCCGGCATCTATTCGGTTCCGCCGGATTTTTCTATGGGCCGAAACTCTTTGCGTTCGTGATGGAGGATTCATTCGGCATAAAAGTGCCGCAGGCCAATCGCCGCGAACTGCTCAAGGAAAGGGGAAGCCTGCCTGCCGGTAGGCAGGTGCGCCAATTCTTCAACGCGGGGCGGCCCTTCGGCAGATGGCTTGAGGTTCCGCTGCCGAAAACGAATCGGGAAGCCGCCGCATTGGTTCCATACTTCCGCTCGGCATATTTGCTTGCCAGGCGCGGCGCAAAATAGATTTCAATCATTGCAATAAGATAGCGCCGAGAAAACACCGGGACACCCAGAAAATTTCCGCCGCAACGAAGCGTTGATTTTCAATCATAAATTGTTTATCATTTCACCACATGCTTAGTGAATTCATCGATAAAAAGCTTAAAGGAGCCAAGTACAAGCTTTTGAAAGATCGCACGTATTTTGGCGAGATACCGGGACTAAAGGGGGTTTGGGCAAACACAAAAAGTCTTGAAAGTTGCCGGGCGGAACTTCGAGAAGTTTTAGAGGACTGGATTTTTCTTAAGGTGCGGGCGCGAGAAAAAGTGCCGGGTTTTGAATTTAAAGTTGATCGCCGGCAACTGGTAAGAAATGCCTAGAAACGTTTCGTGGCGGAAACTGGTTCAGAAATTGCGCCGCTTGGGATTTGACGGCCCCTATTCGGGCGGCCGGCATTTATTCATGGCAAACAACGATCTGAAAATCCGCATACCGAATCCGCACCGCGGAGATATTTCGAAACACCTCGTTTCTGAAATACTTCGGCAAGCCGGGGTTACTCAAAACGACTGGGACAGCGCCTAACTCCGCAGGAGCAGATTTTTTCAGAATGTCCCCAACCGCTCTAAAAAGCATGGGCCTCGGTTTGCAACAGGGTGGAATGGTATAATAGTGTCATATGCCGCTTGAGCTTGAGCTGAAGAAATTGGGATTTTCGGATAAAGAGGCGCGAGTTTATCTCGCGCTCTTGGAATTGGGGAGCGCGGCAGTTCAGGATATTGCCGCAAAGGCCAAAGTCAATCGGGCGACGACTTATGTCGTCCTCGAAACGCTCAAAAGGCGCGGGGTCGTAAGTACGGTTGAAAAGAAAAACAAAATCTTATTCGCTGCGGAAAATCCGAGCGTTTTGCTTAGAATATTCAGAACGCAGGAAGAGGAAATAAGGACAAAAGAAAATGAATTTTCAAAGATATTACCGGAACTGGACGCGTTATTTTCCGGTTCGCGAGACAGGCCGCGGGTAAGATTCTTTGAAGGGTCGGAAGGAAGAGAGGCCGTCAGAGAAGACCTTCTCTCATCTGGGGCGAAAGAAGTTCTGGCAATTTATTCTTTCGATGAGGTTAAAAATTTGTTTCCGCTAGAACAAACCAAAGCATTTATTAAAAAGAGAGATGAACTCGGAATTAAAATCAGAGCCATTTATACAAGCGCCGATGGGCCTTTTGGGGGATTTGTAAGCTCGGGAGAAAGACGTTTCGTGCCGAAAGATAAGTTTCCGTTTTCAGCCGACATATCAATTTATAGTTCCAGGGTTGCACTTACAACGCTGCGCGGTCAGTCGATGACGGCTATTATAGAAGAACCGGAAATAGCAAATACAATGCGCCTAGTCTTTGAACTAGCTTGGCTTGGCGCAGATCACGTCTAGGATTTAACTCGAATAAAAATTATGAGGGCCCGGCCGCGCAATGCGCGAACCGGGCCCTTTCCGATGAAGGACTTCCTTCGACGGCGACTTGCTGTCGCCGCCCGGCGCAGCCGTCTAGGTCGCGCCGCGAAAACGAGAACTATCCGTCGAACATCCCCTTTTCCTCCTTTCTTCTCGGGTATCCCAGCCATTCCCCTGGCGGGGCTTAGGCCCCGCCAGTCGACGGTCAGCTGGTTAACCGTCGAGCATGATCTCACCCCCTCCGGGAGCGATACCGGTGGCAGAGCGCCCCCGGGTAAGGGTTCATGGGCCTATGCGGGCATTCCTGCCCGCGGAAAAGGCGATTTTGAAGAGCAACTCAAGTATAGTCCGTAGCTAAATATTTGTCAATAGGTAAGGACAAAACAATTTATTGTCTTTATTTTAGTATGCCGATAACTGTTAACACATATAAACATCTATTATCTTATTTAGCAAGTATTTAAGCCAAATAAACCTATTTATCGTATCATAAAGTGTCAAATGGACTTGACAAAATTCTGCAGGCGAGTATAATGCACGATGTCGAACATTGATAACGTAGTTTTACCTCTATCCTCCTGTCGGCCCTTTCGCAGCGTCGGGGGCGCAGGATCTCTGGAGCGGCGGCTAGCTACCATCGCCCTGGCGCTCGCGCGGGCGCCGTACCAGAGAAACCTATGCCGAAGCCGCCGCCATTGCAAAGGGCGGAGAGGGGGTGTGGTTGAACGAGCCGTGGCCAAGGCCGCGTGCACGTCCCACATCGAGGCCGCGCTAGATAGAGCGCGGGGCATAGGGAACCGGGTCCGCCAAGCAGGCGGATACCATCAGGGCGAGTTGGGGCGCTCTTATGGGAAACCGGTATGGGAACTTCACTCCAACCGCAATCAAACTCGTGAGTGGCGAGATATAGCCATTCCGCCGTGTCCACGGCGTTAGGCGCGATTCCGGAGATGTCCGGGACGATGCCAAGGGTGGCGAGTGGGAGGACTCATTCGCCCGCTCTTCTAAACTCCGCAACCAAAATGCGGATGTCAGAAGAGCGAAATACTTACCCCCTCCGAAATCCCGAATTGTCGGGATGAAAGAGGGAATCGCTCGAAGTTCTTAATGAAAAATAACCAAAAAAAGGGGGTGAAAAGGTGAAAGAGCCCCGGTACGTCCTTGTGGACACCTCATCGCTCAGCGATGGGGAGTTCCCGAACCGATGGCGCAAGGTTGTTCCCGGCTACGGCCATCGGTGTTGGAAAGAGGGCATCGTGGTCCGTCATCCGCGCGGAGTTCGTATCCCGCCGGATCGTCCGGAACACATAGGGGATTATTTCTTCGCTCGCGAGATCCTCGCGACAGCGGAGAAGTGGCCCCCTCGCGGCAAGCGCCGCGAGCCCAGCCGATGATGACTAGGTCCCAGACTAGTCAGGTATCGGATAGTCGGAGCCTGCGGTGTCCGACGAAAAACTCCAGCGCAATGTCGGAGCGGCTGAAAAGCCGAAACAGGCTAGGAGAGCCATAGAAACGGTAAAGCTCTCCATCGGTCGAGCGAAATAAAATCTCGACCTCCTACCGAAGATCTCAAAAGTTTTGAGAATTTCGGCGGGATCTTTACAAACGAGGAGTGAATGTACTCCGAGCGACTGCCGAGCACGCGCGAGGGCGCGTCTGGGATGGTACTCGAGAGGAATAATCAAATAAGGGGGTGAGTTATGTACCGCTTCTGTATGCAGAGAGACGATTTGTCTCTCGTGCTCCTCCAGTCGGAGCAAGTACTGGAAGATGCGCGTAAATGGTGGGAGCAATATCCCGCTCTTTACACGGTCAACCGGTATTGCGTCGAGGAGGTCGAGGCTTCTGGCGTGGTGCCGCGGCGCTGGTGGTTGCAATGCAAATTGCAACACGGCGGCTATTGCATGGTTTGGGTTGAAGAACCCAACCCCGCACCAAGGCAGATAGTCTTGGACTGAATCGCTGCGATTCAGTGGCCTACTGGAGTCCGAGGAGAGCAACTAACCTTGGATATCCGGCGCCGTGAGAACGGCGTGGCAACAGAAGGTCTGCGAGTCCCTCCACCCCGCTGCCATCTCGAGCGGTTATACGGAACCGCTTCAACAAAATCCGCGGCGAATAAGAAGACTCATTCGCCCGCTCTTCTAAACTCCGCAACCAAAATGCGGATGTCAGAAGAGCGCCTTGCGCTCGTGTTCTTTATCTATATTGGGGGGCGATACCTCGCGAGCCTGCTTAGGCGGCACGATCGAGGTCCCATTTATAAAACTCGCCCGCTCTTCTGGAGGGCCGAATTTTAAGAACGGCCCCCCGGAAGAGCGAAATGCTTGCCCGTCCGAATCCGCCATCCGGCGGAGTAAGGATGGGGTCGCTCGCAGGGTTCCTAATAACAACCGAATTGAAAGGGGGCGATTATCTGGATCGGGCTTAATTAGGGCGAAGTAATCCTTAGCCCGAAGGTTGCGGCGGGAAGATCCCGGCTGTGAGCGAAAAGTTCCAGTTCGCTCCTCCAGCACGGGGTCGGTCGAAGGACCTGGGCCAACTCCCGTAGCGTAAAAAACTGCCCCACAAAAGGGCGGACGAACAGAACATCGTCTGCCGCTCTTCCGAGTTTTCCTGTTTTGAAGATTCAGAAGAGCGAAATTAATCGCTCGTGTTCTTTCACTTGAAAATTAAGGAGATCAAGAAATGGAAGTCGATCAGGTTCTACTCGCAGAGATCGGTGTTCTTCTCGCGGGCGCGAAGTCGGCATTGAAGCGTGGAGAGATCGAGCTGGCGAAGAGGGCCATGGAAGTAGCATATCAGGAGTTGAATACACTACTCGGTTCCATCCCAGACTGATTAAATTTCCGCTAACGGCGGAAGAAAGGAGACCGCGATGAAACAGAAGGTTATCATCGTAAGATCGCTTAACTTCACGCCGGAGGACGAGCTCGAGAATCGTCTTCAGGAGCTCGGCAAGGGCTGGCGAGTTGTATCCGCCTCTACCAGTCTCGCGCTCCATGGCACTATGGATTATCGGACGGAGACGAGCTGGATGAATGGAATCGCGCGTCACGCGTACTACGTCACTACGGTGATCGTAGAGCGCGCACCCTAACTCACTTACGAAACTTCTCGGCTGGCAACCGGGAAAACGAAAGGAGGTGTGCCATGGACGAGATCCGCCAACGGCTGGAGTCGCTCCGGCGTATGGGCGAGGTCAATGACGAGGAAACCACGGCGTTTTTCAAGCGCTGTGATGAACTCGGCATTCCGTGTGTTACCGTCTATTCCCCCGAAGGGGAGAGATGGTACCGGATGACCAAGGCCTACGTCTTCACCAGCCGCACGGATGCCCGCGAGCACGTTTGGTACTTCTCGCCTCGCGTCGGACTCATAGTCTTTGACGCTAACGGCGAGAATGAGTTGCCATTCGAGCAGTGGGATCCGGAGGGCGATCTCTTCACTGATGCAGAGCGCTGCTTCGAGGGCCATACCAATATGGACCCTTGTGAGCGCGAGCATCTGTCGAGGAGGTAGCCGCGGCGGGGGCCGTCGTGTGCCGACGTAAGTGGGGATTCGCATGGATAAGTAAGGGACTAGCCATTCCCGAATAACATGCGAGCGAGACCACAGCACCGTGCGAAGGCACGTTAAACACTGGCGAGTGATGCTCACTCGTCCGCTGTTCTGAATTCTGAATTTATTTTCAGAGGTCAGAAGAGTCTGATGGTATACTTGAACATATGAATCCAGAAGGTGGTGAGGGCAGATATTCGCTTAAAGAGGCTCGAGAAGAAGCTGAGATTCTTCGTTCCAAAGTTGAGGTTGGAGAAGCAGAGAACTACGAGGAAGCAAATACTCAGATCGAAGAAGAGAAAAACAAGAACGCCGCTGTTGAGGAGGTACGAAAAGAGTACCTTCTTGGTGTTGTTAGCGCGAAAATAGAGTATCTCCGGAATTTATACCAGGAAGAAAGCGGTGTTGATTTGCATCATATTGCGGGAATTGCCGAAGCAGAACACGGCACGGCAATTGGGTCTGTTTCGGTTGGGATGGGCTTGAAGCAATCATTAAGAATCGAGCAACGTTTACAAGTCGGGGTTCACCCCTTGCCGGATCATATTAGTATAGAAATGGGCACCGATTTAAAAGAAATTCAGAAAAGAGAAAAGCTGGTGGATTGGGTTGGGCCTCATGAAGTTGGGCACTTGGTTGATTGGTCTCTCGAGAATATAACTGGGAGATTCCTTCAAAAACGGGCGGCAGATATTGATTCATTGATGAATACCATCGAGCCACGGCACCGAGACCGCGCTCGAGAAGCTATAGATGCCACCTTGAAGGAGTGCGCCATTGATGGGATTGGTTTTTATCTTGCCAGCAAATACGGTACAACCGATCCCTTCCTAACAAAGTTCGCTGATAGGGTTGGGTCAATTGTCCGAGGATTCACAAGAACACAAGATGTTTTCAGACAAATTATAAAAACGGAAGCTAAAGATCCCGAGTCAAAATCTTTTTACTCAGTCGTTGCTCTCCGAATGGCTGCGGTAGGCGAAGCTTTGGAAGAAATAGCCAGAGAAACTAAGGTAGATAAAAAAACAGCAGATGCTTTACAAGCAAGACTTAGGTCCTTAGATGAAATTTTTTCTCGGATAAATTCAGAAACTGGCTTATTGGGCGACGAGGCCACTGAAACGCTTAAGCGTTTGTGCAAGGACTTCTTTAGCGGTACTACAATCCCTAATGCAATAACTAAATCCCAGGAGGATAAAAAGAGGGTAGAGCGGGAAAAACAGCAGAAGGCGCAGAAGGAAAAAGCTGACCGAGAAGAACGGGATAGGGTTGGGCTAGAGAAAGAACGCCAGCGGAGAGAGCAGCAGCGTCAGGAAAATGACCGAATCATCGCCGAGCGCCGCGAAAAGTGGTGGGAAGAGCACCTAGCTATCAAAGAGTATATGGATGAAGCCATTACTAGATATGCGCAATTACGGCCGGAGGTTCGGGATGAAATTTCCGGTGTCCGCAGATATAACTATATTCCTCTTGCGCCGTTCGATTGGGCTCATTTCAATCCCTGGGGCGAGGGCGCTTCAGGCCCCGGAGTTTTTGCGCGAGATTTAATTACGAAAATCTATCAGAGAGCTGACCGAAGTGAATTTCAAATCGATAAAGAAACTTGGCGGTATCCTCTTATTGTTGAGATGTTGCAAACAGGACGAGTGCCTGGGTCTGACGTAGAATTGAATGAAATTGAGATGAAGCATTTGCAGGAGATTAAAACTCTCTATGACGAAGTATTGGAAAAACTAAATGACAGAAAACTGACTCCGGACTTTTTGCATGAACTAACACTCAAAAAGGATGCGCTATTCCTTGGGAACAAAGATGAGCCATTCGCTCTTGAGATAACTCGGGGAATTTATTACTAGTAAAACCAGCGGAATATAGCATTTCGCGAGAAGGAATGTCTGAAGGAATCGAACCTATTTTTTAGACTTGACTCATCCGAAAAGTTAGCGTTTAAGCCCACTTCGGTCAGTCTTACTCGTTGGGGTATCTTTACAACACAGCCGATGCCTTATGGATGATCCTAATATTTTCCGATTTGCGGAAAATTGATCTTGGCCGGGCGTTTCTGGAAAAACTGCGCTATAACGAAGACCGGCCGAATCAAAAAACGTCCCGATAGTCATCGGGACGTTTTTTGTTTAGAGATAACTCTCGGCTAACGGACAGCCTCTTTCAAATTCTTGCCGGCGCGGAATTTTGGAGTGGTGGTCGCCTTGATCTGAATTTTCTCGCCGGTGCGCGGGTTGACGCCTTGGCGCGCGGCGCGCTTTCTCACAACGAAAGTGCCGAAGCCCGAGATCGAAACCTCCTGACCCTTTGCGAGGGACGCCGTGATGCCGTCAAAGACCGTATCAACAGCCTCCTCGGCGGACTTTTTCGTGCCCTGCAACTTTGTGTGCACTGCATCAACTAAATCTGCTTTGTTCATAGTGTTTTCAAGTTTATTGGTGGTCTCGACCTTTATATTTCGCAAGCCCAGCAATCTACCCGCAAGCTTGGCGAATTAACAAATACGTTCCCATTGTAGAGGAATTGCGCTTATTTAGGCAAGGATTTGACGAAGCCTCTCGATTCTGGCGCACTTGCCGGTATCGGTGTCAATCTCGGCAATGATGGCGTTCGCCTCATAAGGCGGAGCGGCGGCCACGTCGGTCTTCGTCTGCTTTTGATGGATCAGAATATCAATGCGGAGGCCCGGGTCCTCGCCAATCACGGAATTATGCGCCCCGGTCATGCCAATGTCCGATATAAAACCGGTGCCCTGCGGGAGGATCCGCTCGTCAGCTGTTGGTGTATGAGTGTGTGTCCCATAGACCAGTGAAACTTTTCCGTCCAGCCACCAGCCGAGCACCATCTTTTCCGATGTCGTCTCGGCGTGCCAGTCAATAATGATGGCTTTCGTCTTTGAGCCTTCGTCATTTTGCTTTAGCAAGTTCTCAATCGCCAGATACGGCGAATCGTATTGCGAGCGCATGTGAGTCTGGGCGATGGCATTAATTACAAGAACCTCAACACCGGCTACGTTTATCAAAAGCCACCCGCGCCCCGGCAGGGAGGGGATAAAGTTTATCGGGCGTATAAGCTTTAGACTTTCGTCGTTAAGCAATGCGTCGGAATTTTTTCCCTCAAGAATATGGTTCCCGCCGGTTATGACATCAACGCCGGCCGCGCGAATTTCGGCGATTGTAGTTTCACTGATGCCCCGGCCGTGCGACAAATTCTCGCCGTTGGCAATTACCAAATCCGGCGCGAATTCTTTTTTCCATTGCGGCAGAATTTTTGCCAGCGCCTCTCGGCCCGGTCGGCCGAAGATGTCGCCGAAGATAAGCACTTTCATTGTTTCAGAAAAATTTTCAACTACCAATTTTCAATAAATGCTGCAATGTCCCAATGTTTCAAGAGTTTCATTGGATAATTGCGTAATTGAAAATTGATTGAAAATTGTAAATTGAGAATTCTTACCGCGCGTATTCAATCGCGCGCGTTTCGCGAATGACGTTCACTTTAATTTCCCCGGGGTATTTCAATTCACTCTCAACTTTATGCGCCACGCTTCGCGCCAGTTCCCGCGCCTCCAGGTCGCTCATTTTTTCGGGCGTAACAAAGATGCGGATCTCGCGCCCGGCCTGAATTGCGTAGGATTTTTCCACGCCCTCGAACGAATTCGCAATTGCCTCCAAATCCTGCAGCCGCTTCAGATAATTTTCCACCGAATCGCGCCGCGCTCCCGGGCGCCCCGCCGAAATTACATCCGCCACCTGCACCAAGATTGATTCAAGCGTTTCATACGGATACTCCTCGTGATGCGACTGCATCGCCTGAATTATGCGATTGTCCACGCCGAATTTTTGCAGAATCCGGCGGCCGATCTCGACGTGCGTTCCCTGCACCTCATGATCCACAGCCTTGCCGATGTCGTGAAGCACGGCGCCCTTTTTGGCGATGACTACATCTCCGCCGAGTTCTTCCGCGAGCATTCCGGCGATATGCGCCATTTCGATCGAATGCACCAGCACGTTTTGGCCGTATGAGGTTCTGAATTTCAAGCGTCCCAGAAGCGACACCAGCCGCGGATCAAGGTCAAAAACGCCGACCTCAAAGGCCGCGGCCTCGCCGGCGGCTTTGATCTGCCTCTCGATGTCCTGTCTAACTTTTTCGACGACCTCCTCGATGCGCGCGGGTTGAATTCGGCCGTCGGCGATCAACTGCTCCAGAGCGTTTTTGGCGATGTGCCGGCGCACCGGATCAAAGGCCGAGATCACAATAGCGCCCGGCGTGTCGTCCACGATGATCTCAACTCCCGCAGCCCGCTCGAGCGTCCGGATGTTGCGGCCTTCGCGGCCGATGATCTTGCCCTTGATTTCATCGCTGGGGATCTGGACGGTTGTGGTTGTTACCTCCGAGACGGTGGGCGTGGAAACCCGCTGGATGATGGTGGCGAGAATCTGTTTAGCTCGCCGCTCCAACTCATCAAGGCCCGAGGTTTCAAGTTTGCGGATGCGCTGCATCAGAGTCTCCCCATGGTCCTTCTCGATGGTTTTCGTGAGTTCTTCAATGGCGCTTTCTTTTGTGAGCCCGGCGACGCGCTCAAGCTCCTTTTCGATTCTTGCCCGCGCTTCGTCAAGTTCGGTTTTTACCGTCTTGATTTTTTCAATGCGCGCCTCAACGTCTTTTTCGCGAGTTTCGATATCCAGCAATTTTTGGTCCAAAAGACCCTCGCGATTTTCCAATCGGTCCTGGAGCCGCTTAATCTCCTGCTCGCGATTTTTTTCTTCCTTTTTTGCCTCCTCTAGGATTTTTACGGCTCCGGTTTTGGCTTCAACTAAAATCTCTTTGGCCTCGACCTTCGCGTCCTCGATGAGTTTTTGCGTGCGGAGCTCTATTGAATTGACGCGCTGGCGCGAGATAAGTTGGCGCAATACATAGCCCAAGCCCGCGCCAATGCCAAGCAAGAGCAACGCCCCGATGCTGACAGCCAGGGGCAGCCGAATAAGTTCTTCCATAATTAAGTTGGGGAACGTCGATCAGGAACTGCTGATGAGAAGCAGTTGGGTGTTACACGTTTATGCAGTCGTCGGTTTTGGCGT
This sequence comes from uncultured Candidatus Saccharibacteria bacterium, assembly GCA_964428455.1. Classification (GTDB taxonomy): domain Bacteria; phylum Patescibacteriota; class Minisyncoccia; order Sungbacterales; family JACQCQ01; genus JACOZA01. The sequence goes on along the minus strand of CAYRYI010000007.1, from coordinate 552 downwards.
CAGCACAGCGTTTGGTAAGGTTTTTCACCCCGTTACAAATCGTGTACGGCAGTTACTTTCCTTCAATCAATAACAATCAGAGAATGCAAAGCGCCGCTGGTGCAGTTGATTGAAGTAGTTGTAACGGGGCAAGCATCAGCAGGCGAATCGAGGCCCCGCTAAAGTTAAGTTCCAAGGTTAATAAAATCGAACGTGCTGGCAGTATACGACTCTTGGCGGGGGACGTCAATGGTGTTCGCTCGACGGCTTTCTGAAAAACAGCAAAAATCCTCCAGCGAGGATTTTTGCTTCGCCGCGCTCCTCATCGCTCCCCTCCGCCATTCGGCGGAGGGGAGACCATGCCGATTTCGTCGCGCGAGCGCCTGCCTGCCGGCAGGCAGGTTTTCAGGAAAGCCGTCTTCGCTTAGAGATTTTCTTAAGGTAGCTTGCCCGCTGGCAAGCAGGGTTTGAGAGAGAGGTTATTCGCTTGCTTTAGGTAAGCCGCTCCGCGGCGTCTTATAACGCACTCCAAAGTGTTTTAAGTAAGAGGGCGCCTCGCTGCAGGTTTCTAAA
>CAYRYI010000006.1:15899-17297 GCA_964428455.1 uncultured Candidatus Saccharibacteria bacterium | reverse complement strand
AAGTTATCGGCAAAATCACGCGGCTGATTCGTTGGCATCTTTTTAAGTACGACCCCGACGAGGGCATTACCGATTCCGCCATCCGCCGTTTGGTGCGGCGCGTGGGGGTCGAGAATATTGATGATCTGGTCTTGGTGCGGATTTGCGACCGCATGGGTTCTGGCGTCCCCAAGGCCGTTCCCTATCGCCTGCGCCATTTCCAATTTCGCGTGGAGAAAATTTTACGCGAAGAAGAAGCGCCGACGCCGAAAATGCTGGCGGTTGATGGCAATGACGTGATGGAAACTCTCGGCATCTCGCCCGGACCGAAGATTGGGTTTATTTTGGACGCCCTGCTTGAGGAGGTCATTGACGATCCGGCCAAAAACAGCAAAGATTACTTAACTTCGCGCCTTCGCGAGCTCGACAGGATGTCGCTCGAGGATCTAAAAAAGCTGGCGGAAGCCGCCGAGTCGAAGGTAGAATTGATAGAAGACGAGCGTGAGGCTGGGTTAAAAAGCAAGTATTACGTAAAATAATGTTCATGATTTTATTGGAGTCAGACGGGCTTACCCGCCGAAGCTCCAGTGAAAGTGGAGCGTAGGCGGGCCTTAGTATACCGGTAGTACACACGCTTCGGGTGCGTGAAGACCGGGTTCGATTCCCGGAGGCCCGATTGGGATACTTTAAAATTACATACAAGTTGTTATATAATCCTCGCGCCAAAGGAGGCGGTCTCATGCACTTTTTTGAGGAGCAGAAAAACAGCATGGTGGCGCTGATGTCCGAACTGGCTGACGGCGCAATGGGGAGCTCGACCAACGACGGTCCCGACGGGTCGGATATGTTCCAGCGAAGCCGAGTCCGTTTTTTGAACCGTCATGGGTTAAATGTTGAGAAGATGGTGATGGGCGGGTTTGTTCACGGCGCGAAGGCCGCGATCGTTGAGCGCACCAAGTATAACAGGAGGGTCCCCGGCACGGATGTTTTAGTGACGAGCGAGCCGCGAACAATCCTAGCCGGCGCTTCCGCTGATTGCTACATAGTCCTTGCCCATTTCCCCGGTTGGCTGAACATCAAGTTGCCCGGCAAAAGCGCGGTTGGTCTCGCGCATGCCGGCTGGAGAGGGATCGTCGGCGGGGTTGTGCCCGCGCTTCTCCGTGCCATGAAGTCGCAAGGCGCTTTCGCGCAGGGCACAATGATCTCGGTAACGCCGGGTATTGGCGACTGCTGTTTCGTCGTGAACGATGACGAGAACGGCATTAGGAACTTCCGCGACTATCCGGATTTTTGTAGGCGTAACGAGCGAGGCCGGTACCATGTAAATCTTCTCGGGATCTTGCGGCATCAGTTACTGGGGCAGGGCATTGATCAAGGAAACGTCCGCGTCTCGGAAGACTGCACAGCCTGCGATAAATC
>CAYRYI010000006.1:0-15799 GCA_964428455.1 uncultured Candidatus Saccharibacteria bacterium | reverse complement strand
ACGGTGCCAGCACCGTCCGCCGTCTCCGTCGGCGGACAGATTTGGCGGATTGCGATTTGTTGCTACGCGCTTCGCTTATAGACAAATCTGGAACATTCGTCCCGCTAGATTTCTGGGGGTATAGTAAAGCGGCATTACACCTCACACGCCCCGTTAGACATGGGCAAAACGGGCCTATGGTCTAGTGGTACGACACCACATTCGCATTGTGGAAACGCGAGTTCGATTCTCGCTAGGTCCACGGAAATGTCTAACGGGGTGAACATTGAGGAGGCCCGAGTTCGATTCTCGGTACCTCCATTGCCCCCAGAAATCTGACGGGATTGCGATTTGTGCGTCAAAAACTTTTCCTGCGCTAAAGTTTCTTGAACAAACCGGGGACATAAAGGACTTGAAAACTATGAAGCAAAAGCCAAATATCGCTAAAAGTTGGGATAGGGTTTCTGACTCATGGCAAAAACGGATTGAACCTCTCTTTTTACGAAAAGATTTGCTTTGGGGACCATATGGCCCCTGGGAGAGTGATGCAAAACTAATTTCTCCGGTGAAAAATAAGAAAGTTTTAGTAGCGGGCTGCGGTTCTGGCCCGGACGTTTGGTGGCTTGCAACAAATGGAGCACGGGTAACGGGCATAGATGTTTCGCCGAAGCAACTTCAAAGCGCCGAAGAAAGAATGAGAAAGTCGAACCTGAAAGCAGTCTTTATTCAAAAAGATCTCGATAAGTTACAAAGGACGCAATTCGTGAATAAGTCATTCGATTTGGTCGTTTCCAACTATGCTTTTCAGTATGTCCGAGACTTGCTTCGTCTATTCAAGGTTCTATCTTCCTTTTTAAGACCGAAGGGGGAATTTGTCTTTAGTCTCGACCACCCAGTTTCGTGCGCTATCGAGGGCAAAACAAAATTACGCGTAGATTATCTGAATGAGCGCATCCAATATTGGTCATTCCGAGACTGGAACGCATCTATACGTACTATACCGGCTTATTCTTACCATCGTACTGCAAGCGCCATATATAACGCGCTAGTAGATGCGGGTTTTTCGGTGGAGAGGATTATAGAGCCGAAGCCAACTATGAAGGGAGGTATTGGAAATTCGAGAGAATATAAAAAAGCCCAGCGAATTCCCGAAACGATTATCTTTCAGTGTATAAAGAAATAGTTTGATTTAGGAAAATTCCGTAAATCTCCTAATCTTATGAAAAAATCGGACTATATTTGGAAAAGTTTTGTAAACGCAACCGGTGTTTTTATTTATACATTCAGCATTGCGTGGCTCCTCTTTAACGGCAAGCAGACTTTCGATAGTCCCCCAACTTTTCTGATGCCGCTTTTGATGCTTTTGCTTTTCATGTTATCTGCCTCTATTACATGCCTATTAGTTTTGGGGGGACCTATTCACTTGTACTTAAGCGGTCTTAAGAAAGAGGCCATACTTCTGCTTTTTGCTACTTTGGCTTGGCTGATTATATTTATTATTGCCGTTGCGTTCGTATTGTCGGCGCAGTAACTTGACCCTCTTTAGTGCGCGGGGCCTACTCTATGAAATCATTTTTAAAAATCTTTTTTCCGGTAGTCGGGGCGGGGCTTTTGGCTTTTATTCTTTCGGTATCAATTCGCGCCAATGGGGGACTGGCCGCGACATTTACCGCCTCGGGGTTCGCTTTCGGATTTAACCTGTTTAAACTGGCGGGGCTTACGGCTTTCACACTGGTTGGTTTTCAGGTTTTAACCGGCCCTTTCATGCAGTTCTGGACGTGGCTTTATGGGCCGGCGTTTTATCGCATCCACGGCTTCATGGGTGTTTTCGCGCTAGCGTTTTCCATTTTGCATCCGGTGATTCTTTACTGGGCGCTGATCGCCTCCGGCATTGGCATCATAGAGTTTTCCAAAAGTTACGGGGCGGCTTATTATCTCGGGCCCGCGGCGCTATTACTCATGATCGTTACGGTCTCAACTGCCGCATCCGCGGTATTCTTGCATAAGCCCTTGTTTCAAAAGCATTGGCGCTGGATTCACTACGCCAATTACATTATCTTTCTTTTGGTTTTCATTCATAGCTTGCGGATCGGGAGCGATGTGGCACCAGCAGATAGTCCGCTCCGGCCCGTTTGGTGGCTTTTCTTCTTGGGGATGATTGCGGGGCTGGTATATCGCAGAGTATATCTCGTGTTTCAGGCGCGACAAGTTGAAGCGCTTGAAAGCGTTGCCGGAAAGCATCTATAGCGGCGCCAATCGGGGCGAGGGCGCTTTTTATTAGACCAATTTGGCGCTAAACTGAATCTAGGCAACAAGCATGGCTTACATACAGTTAAAATACCTGAAGCGCTTCGCCGAGTTTTTCGTCATCGGTATGGTTTTTAACGTGGCCGACAACCTGCTTTCGATAACGACAGTCAGCGATACGGTTATTACGCCAAAAGTTATCGGCATAATTTTTCTTTTGACGATTCCTTTCGCGATTATCTCGGAGCTGGTTGTTGACGGAAAGGATATTTTTGGCCATAGAAAGCACCTAGAATAACCCGTCATGGCGGTGTAATATACGCGTATGGACGATACACAGCAAAAGATATCGCCGAAAAACGTATTTTTAAACTTGCTTTCGATAATCACGCTCTACATCAGCGCGGGGAGTTTTATCGCGCTTCTGTTCCAGCATGTAAATTATTTCTTCCCCGACATGCTGACGGATTACAGGCCCAGTTTGGCAGCGGGCCTTAGGTGGGCGATTGCCGCGCTTCTTATAATCTTCCCGACGCATATTATCGTTTCGCGGCTCTTGCAAAAAGAGTTCGTGCGCTCGCCGGCCGAGCGCGAGCGGCGGCTTCGCAAGTGGCTTTTGTACTTCACGCTTTTTACTGCCGCGCTTCTTATCATCGGGGACCTGGTAACACTGATCTACTATTTCCTCGGCGGCGACCTGTCCACCCGGTTTATTTTCAAGGTGCTCGCGGTGCTTCTTACCGGCGGCATGGTATTTTGGTATTACCTCGCCGAAATCCGGCGCGAGGCGCCGGCCTTGCCGCAGGCGATGCGCCTATTTGCGTGGCTCGCCATTGCCGCGGTTGCGGCAGGAGTTATCGGCGGGTTTTTTGTTGCCGGCTCTCCTTTCGCTGAACGCTTAAAGCGTTTTGACGAACGGAGAGTCCAAGATCTTCAAAATATCCAATGGCAAATTGTTGAATTTTGGAGGAACAAAGAAAAACTCCCCGGGGGGCTTCCCGATTTGACCGACAATATCTCCGGGTTTCGCGCCGCGACCGATCCTGAAACCGGCGTGGCGTATGAATATCGCGTTACCGGAGCGCTGTCGTTTGAACTCTGCGCCGTCTTCAATACCGATCAACTTTCGGAAAGTGTCTCAAAACCGCTCCCGATGGCCTTTTCCTATAGTGACCCCCAGTATTATAATGAAGTTTCCCAGCAAAATTGGGCCCATGGGAGGGGCAGAACTTGTTTTTCTCGCGCCATTGATCCGGAGATCTATAAAATTAAAAGGTGATAAACCGTATCAAGCCCCCGGCAATTCGTTGAGAAGAGCCCCGTCTGCGATGGAGGCTTTTATTTATCGCGAAAATCAGTAATCTGGGCATATTGGGCATTAGTATGTTGCGACGACTGGAAGCAAAAATATACGGCAGGGTCCAGATGGTACTGTTTCGCGACTTTACCAGGCGAAACGCGAAGAAACTCGGGCTTACGGGATTTGTCAGAAATGAAACCGACGGGAGCGTTTGGGTGGTTGCAGAGGGTGAGGAGGAGGCGCTCAAGCAGCTGCTCGCCAAAATTCATCGCGGGCCGATGTTTGCCAGAGTCGAGGATGTCGAAATCGAATGGAAGAGCGCCTCCAATGAATTCAAAGATTTTGTGATTGATTATTCAATCAACTGGAATGTCTGATTCTAATATACCCGTTACCATTGGGGCGATTTTGGACGGCAACCGGCGCTGGGCGGTCGGGCGCGGACTTCCTAAAGTCGAGGGGCACCGCGCCGGATACGAAAAAATGAAGGAGTTCTGCCGCTGGGCGTTTGAGGCGGGCGTGGCCAACGTTTTGGTCTATGCATTTTCTACGGAAAACTGGCGGCGCGAAGAGCATGAGGTGTCTTATCTAATGCGGCTTTTGCAATGGGCGCTCGAAAAGGAAATTGACGAATTTCATCGCGAGGGTGTCTCCGTGCGAATTATCGGAGACCGCGGCCGGTTTAGCGAAAACATGCGCGCATTGATGGCGGCGGCCGAGGGAAAAACCAAGGCCAACACCAAGGGCACGGTGGGGATCCTGCTCTCTTACGGCGGCCGCGCCGAGATTGTTGCGGCGGCGAGTGAGATCATCCGCCGTGGCGTCGCGGCCGACTCTATCACAGAAGAGTTTTTTGGCGAGTGTCTTTGGACAGCTGGCATTCCGGACCCGGACCTTATAATTCGAACCGGCGGCGAGGAACGGCTTTCTAATTTCCTGACCTGGCAGAGCGCCTACAGCGAGCTTGTTTTCACCAAAACCCTTTGGCCGGATTTTACCAGAGAGGAGTTTCTCAAAATCTTAACCGAGTTTGGGGGCAGAGAACGCCGGTTCGGCAAATGAAAAAGCTCCCGCGTCAGACGCGGGAGCTTTTTCATTTGACCAGCTTTTTCACCGACTTGGTACGGTAAGTCTTTTCCAGTACTGCCAAGGTCGTATCAGAGCGCTTTTTGCGCAATCTGCCGCTCGATTTGACGCGCGACCGCCACCCGCGCATGCCTCTGGCATCCGGCGCTCTTTTTGATTTTCTTCTACGTTTAGTCATAAGCTTTCGTCTTTTGACTTTTGTCTTTGGTCTTGCCTAATCCGATTTCACCCGTAGCTTCTGGGCCTTGTTGCGGTCGCGCTTGGGCAGGCGGACGGTCAATAGTCCGTTTTTCATAGAGGCCTCGGCTTCATCCCCGACGATTTCTTGCGGCAGGATGATCGAGCGCGAAAACGCTCCCCAGTAAAGTTCGCGATAATAGTAATTTCCCTCCTCGATTTCCTGCGTGCGCATGCGCTTGCCGCGAAGCGTCACCACATCATCGGTGACTTGGACATCAATATCTTCCGGTTTCACCCCGCCGACAATCGCTTGAATCACGATGTAATCGCCGTCATCAAAAATATCCACGGTTAACTCCCCTTCTTCCTCCTGCTGGGGAGAGAAATCCTCCTCGGTTTTTGCCGCATTACCGTTTTGGCGCGCCGCAACAGCCGCGGTGCGTTCTTTAGGGGGCTCCGGAGGAACGGGAACGGCGCGCGAGCCGGTGATGCGTTCAAAAAAAGATTTAGCGCTGGGCATAGGAAAGTTCCGAGCTCTCTCTTTTTAGTTTATGGAAATCGATGAGGACGACAACCAGCGCAATCGCGAGTAGCCCCGCGGTGTACGCAATCGCGCCGGGAAGAATATCTTTTACTATAATAAGGTAGTTAAATCCCGCGTGCAACAGCGCGGCCAATAAAATCCCGAGCGCTACCCAATGATGCCGCCGCGGCCGAAACCACGCGCGCGCCAAAAAGTACCCGACAACCGCCGAAGCCAGCGCGTGCAAAAGGTTAGCACCGACAAATCGCGCCGCCGAAAGTTGCGCTCCGGCGATCATGTTTTCGCCGAGAAGCAGGTTGGGGTCGTACACTTGCGCCAAGAGAAACAGAATGTTTTCGATGGCAGCAAACCCCAGTCCGGCCGTCACCATATAAATCATGGCATCCATCGGCTCGTTGAAATCCGGCTGATTCAGGATGAGAAATTTGACGCTCAAGTACTTAGCGTACTCCTCAATTAAAGCAATCGCCGCAAAAAATATGATGAATTGCTTGTCAGCGTCAATGCCCCACGTTACTCCCCGTTCGGCGATGAGAGCCGCAATGCCGGCCGCAATGCCGCCCGCGAACGCAAGCAAAATCATACGAAACGGCTCTGGGTGAAGATCTTCTCGTAAATAAATCAGGAGCCAGAGAATCGGTGGGATAAACGCTAGGGCGAAATAAATTGTTCCGGAGCTGATGATTTGAGCGAGATCCATACCAACTAAATTCCAAATCACAAATTCCAAATCCCAAACAAGTCCAATATCCTAAATTCTAATGACCGAAACTGATTTCGACCAGTTGAGTCATAGTGTTTGAGATTTGAGATTTTGGTCATTGGAATTTGTTTGATATTTGTGATTTGGTGCTTCACATATTGGGCCATTGTTCAATCATCAATAATTGTCGCTTGCCGGGGAGTTTTTGCCAAATTTCTTCGGTAACGTAAGGCATGAAAGGATGCAGGAGTTTTAAGTTGGTTTCGAGAATTGTCAGCAATAAAGTTTCTGCCGCGGCCCGCTCTTTAGGATCGCCGCTTGCGAGTCTTGGCTTGGCTGACTCGATAATTTTGTCCGCGAAGGTGTGCCAAAAATAGTGATAAACTTTCTCGCCCGCGTGATGGAAGCGGAAATTTTCGAGATCATTGGTTACGGTTTTCACGAGCGCATCCAATTCTTTCAGCCGTTTTTTATCGTCTTTTGTAAATCGTATTTGTGATTTATTTTTTGTGATTTGTGATTTCTCGCTTATGTTCAACAGAACAAAGCGAGAAGCATTCCAGATCTTGTTGGCGAAGTTACGGTACCCCCTGATTTTTTCCTCGGAGATGATCGGGTCATTGCCGGCAGTGCTCCCGATAACTAGCGCCAGGCGCACCGCGTCGGTTCCATAAGTTTCCGCAACGCCCAGAGGATCAATCACGTTGCCTTTGGATTTGGACATCTTCTGCCGCTCTTGGTCGCGGACTAATCCGTGCAGATAAACGGTTTTAAAAGGTGCTTGGCCCGTGCGGTAAAGTCCCAGCATCATCATTCTCGCCACCCAGAAGAATAATATATCCCACCCCGTTTCCATGACCGAGGTCGGATAAAAAGTTTTATAGTCTTTGCCGCCAGGATACCCCAGCGTCAGATACGGCCATTGGCCGGATGAAAACCAGGTGTCGAGGACATCTGGGTCTTGAACCCAGTTTTCTCCGTCGGGTTTATCTTTGCTTACGATAATTTCATTGTCCCGAAACCACGCCGGAATTCGAATTCCCCAGATGATTTGGCGCGAAATATTCCAGTCGCGGAGATTCTTCATCCAATGGAAGAATATTTTTTCAAACCGCTTAGGGACGAATTTAATCTCGCCCGACTTAACCGCCTCTACCGCCATATCCCGCAAGGACTTCGGCTTAGCTCTTGGTTCTGTGTTCTTAGTTCTCGGCGATGCGCTCATCGCCACGTACCACTGCGGCATCACCAAGGGCTCCACTACGTTGCCGCACTTATAGCAGACGGCGACATTGTGCTTATAGATCGGATCTATTTTTGTTAGAATCCCCTTGTCTTGCATATCGCCAGCAACTTTTTGGCGGGCTTCGGCGATCTTAAGCCCGGCGTAAGGCCCAGCTCGTTCATTAAGACGGCCGTTTTTATCAATCACTTGGCGGACCTCGAGCCCATGGCGCTTGCCGATTTCAAAATCTACCGCATCGTGCGCCGGCGTTACTTTAATGACTCCAGTGCCGAAATTGAGGTCCACGGCCTCGTCCGCAATCACTTTCATCTTTGCTGGACCCAGTAATGTTTCAAATTCAATTTCTTTGCCGATGTACTTAAGGTAACGTTTGTCTTTCGGGTTAACAGCCACTGCCGTGTCGCCGAACTTGGTTTCGGGCCTCACCGTTGCCAGTTCCAGCGGCCCGTATTTGATGTAGTACAAGGGGTCCTCGCGCTCCTCGTATTTCACCTCGAGGTCCGAGAGCGTGGTTTGGTGCTTAACGCACCAGTTGACGATGCGCTTACCCCGATAAATCAAGCCGTCTTCATATAGCTTGATGAAAGTCTCCTCTACTTTTTCGACGATATCCGGATCAAGCGTGAATTTTTCGCGCGACCAATCGCAGGAGGCTCCAAGTTTTCTCAACTGGTTCTCCATCACCTTCTTATTTTCCTGCGTGAAGTCCCAAATCTGCCGATAAAGCTCATCGCGCGAAAAATCCGATCGCTTCTTCCCTTCTTTTTCGAGTTTTTTGTCGAAAACCACCTGCGTTTCGAATCCGGCGTGATCCGCGCCGGGAAGCCAGAGAGTCTTGAAACCGCGCATGCGCTTGTACCGGGCCATAATGTCTTCCAGCGTTACAAAAAGCGCATGTCCGATATGCAGCGCCCCGTTGGCGTTCGGCGGCGGCATGATAATGCAAAAGCTTTTGACTTTTGACTTTTGACTTTTGGCTTTATTGACCGGCAGTCTGTCCGGATTGAAATATCCGGAATTTTCCCATTTCCGGTAAATCTTGGCCTCAACCGTATTCGGTTCGTATGCCGTGTTTAGTTTGTCAGTCATGCTCCATTACAGCGGATATATTATGTAGAGTATCGGTGCAGGGCCGCGATTTCAAGCGCGCTTTTGACAGCCTCCGCCATTTCGGTATACTGCTTCTTAATATGCGGTGTCGCAACCAGAGCCCATTTTTCTTCTTCTTTAGCTTTTATTTCCGACCGCGGTCGGCTGATGGCGCGTGAGTTTTTATCGTACGCAATAGGTGCCATGAGCCGACCGGAAACGGTCGGTTTTCGTTTATCAAAGTTCATTACATCTTGAAAGCGGCCAATCACGAAGTGTCGTTCAGCTGTCCTACATATAACATCTAAAGGGAGGTAATCGACGATGATCACCGAAAAGGTGGGGGAGTTCGCTCGTCTAGCGCACCAGCAGGCCGAACGGCCGGACGAAAAGCGGCTCGTCGCTATGGGGAGGCTGCTTGCAGACGCAACCGATGAGGAGCGCATAACTATGCTCCGACTTCTGGGGGCCGGCGGGCGGTAAGGCCGGGGCCGTAATCTAACCGGAAAGCCGCAGGCCGGGATCGGCGCGGAGATGCCTCCACGCCGATTTTTTTTGCGAGAAAAATGCGGCGGCCGCGATCATAAGAGCGTTGTCGGTAGTCTCAGCAATTTCCGGCAAGAGCAATTTGGTTTCGGCCAGTTCGGCGGCGAGGCATTCCGTAAGTTCTTTGCGGAGTATTGTGTTGGCTGCTACTCCGCCGCCTAAAATTACGGTTTTAGCTCCGGATTCTTTCGCGGCGCGCACAGTTTTAACCACCAGCGTTTCCACAATCGCGTTCTGGAACTCTGCCGCGACAGCCGCCTTGCTTTTTCTTGACTCCAAGAGTTCGGGCTGATCGCGCAGCAGGTACAAAACTGCGGTTTTTAACCCGGAAAAGGAAAAGTTGAAATCTTTCGAGTTAATCATCGGCCTCGGTAACTTAATTGAAAATTGAAAATTGAAAATTGAAAATTTTTCGGCTAGAGCCGAAATAGCCGGTCCTCCCGGATATCCCAACCCCAAAAGCTTCGCCGCCTTATCAAAAGCCTCGCCCGCCGCGTCATCCTGCGTCTCGCCTATAATTCTGTAGTCGTTATGCTTTCGCATAAGGACAAGTTCCGTATGCCCTCCAGAAACAATTAAAGCCAGGGCCGGGAATCGGAGCGGTTGGCCGCGAAGCGCGTTTACATAAATATGCCCAGCCAGGTGGTTCACCGGAATAATCGGTTTTTGCCAGACGAGTGCAAGGGCCCGGGCGAAATTAACTCCGGTCCAGAGCGCTGGCGCGAGCCCCGGCCCCACGGTAACCGCGATTGCGTCGATTCTTGGCGGCTGGATTTTCAGCAGCTTACGCCTGAACTCCAGAAGAAGCTCCGGCTCATGGCTGAATATGGTATCAAGTATTCTGTATTCAGTATTTTGTATGCGTTCACGTGATACCTGATACTTAATACCTGATACTGTATACATTCTTGTTTCCTTCAGGGCGGCGATTAATACAGGAACAAGATTCTTCTGATGCTCGCGCTTAGCCAGATTCGGCACCACCCCGCCGAATTTTCGGTGGATTTTAACTTGAGAAGCGACGATATTCGAAAGCACGTTAAAACGCGCTCGTCCGCGGGTTCCCGAAGCGTCAATGACGGCAATTCCGGTTTCGTCGCAGCTGGTTTCGATGGCGAGAATTTTCATGGTTGAGAACCTAGGAACTAGGACCTAGTGCCTAGCCGCTGGAAAGTCTATTGCTCGTACATCATAATTACGATATAGTTCCGACGCAATAAATTACAACTAGTTCCTAGGAACTAACTTCTAGTTTCCTAGTGATTTCCTAGTTAGGGCCCCATCGTCTAATGGTCAGGACACAAGCTTTTCAAGCTTGGTATCCGGGTTCGATTCCCGGTGGGGCCGCAAACAAGGTTTCATTTCTGCGGTTTTAACATTTTTCTTTTCATATGTTGCGCGTTAGAATGCGGGTATGGTTACGATATCTCCCGAACGAAAAATAATTGACCTCAAGCATCCCGGCATGGAACGACAAGAGGCGCGAGAGGCCGAAACGGCGCGGGAGGCTGCGTCGTACATGCCCGAGGTTATTTTGGAGTGGCAGGCGTATGAGTATGAGCATTCCGTCAAAAGCCCTAAGTGGTTTCTATGGGGGAGCGTTGCGGTGGCGGCGCTTGTTATTATCGGGGCGCTGACGAGAAATTACTTTTTTATTTTGTTCATTGTGGTCGCGGCTTTCGTGGTTTATTTGTACGCTAAGCGCCCGCCTAAAGAAATTTATTGCGCCATCACCTCGAGGGGGGTGCAGGTTGGGAGAAGAATGTTTGAGTTTGAAAACCTCAACTCATTCTGGATTTTTTATGAAGTCGGTGGTATAAAGCATCTTAGCCTTGAATCCAAAAAAGCGCTTCTGCCGCGTTTCTCCGTGCCGCTCGGTGATGCCGATCCGGTAACACTGCGGAGAACTCTTATCAAGTTTGTGAACGAGGTAGAGCATGAAGAGTCGCTGGCGGATATTTTTGCGAGAATGGCGGGATTCTGATTTTTCTCAAGGTCACCGCTTTCAGCGGGCGTCACAGGGTTAGCTTTTAATGACGCTCGTTATCACTCGCTTGATTTATGGTAGCTAACCCGGCAAAATCAACAACGTTGATTTTGCCCTCATCGTTCCCTCCTGCGCTCAAATGCGATTTGAGCTTCGGATGGGCAAGCAGGATAATTAGTATCTTTCTCGCTCTTCCGAAGCTCCGATATTGATCGGAGCGAAGGAGAGCCCTCATCGTTCAATGGACAGGACAGAAGCTTGCGGAGCTTCAAATAGGGGTTCAATTCCTCTTGAGGGCATAAGCGAACCCCAAAAATCCCCCGGGCGTGGGATTTTTGGTTTTGGGGTGCTATTCTTTTTTTATGCTTCTCGAAACCCCGATTGATAAAATACCCAGCGTTTCACCGGCGCTGGCCAAAAAGTTCCATCGGCTGGGGATTGCAACCGTTCGCGAGCTGCTCTTCCATTTCCCGTTTCGCTATGACGACTTTTCCAATATCAAAGAGATCGCGGACGCAGCCCTCGGCGAAGTGGCCACCGTTCGCGGCGTCTTAAAGAGCATCAAAGCCACGCATGCTTTCGGCCGCCGCATGAATATGGCGGAAGCCGTTGTTGGAGACACAAGCGGCCAAGTTCGCGTGATTTGGTTTAATCAATCGTATCTGGCCAAAACATTCCACCTCGGCGAGACGCTTTCGATTTCAGGAAAGCTCTCGCAAAGCAAACGCGGGATCTATTTTGCCAATCCGGCGTATGAAAGAGTAAGTCGCCGTGACGGGCTGACGCATACAAGCGGGCTAGTGCCGGTCTATCCCGAAACCACTGGGCTTACTTCGCGCTGGATACGATTCTTGATGAAGCAGATTCTGCCGCTTGCAGAAAAAATCTCCGATCCCCTGCCGAACGGCCTACGCCGGCGCCTAGGGCTTTTGCCCATCGGCGAGGCGTTAAATAAAATTCATTTTCCCGGCACTATGGCTTATGCCGAAGCAGCCCGTCGGAGATTCGCTTTTGAAGAAATTTTTCTTATACAGTTGCGGGTGCTTCGCGAGCGGCATCAGCTACAAGAACATAAAGCCCCGCCCATCAAGACCGATATTCAGCTTATCAAGCGATTCGTAGCCTCGCTTCCCTTTCCATTGACCAATGCGCAGCGCAAAGCCGCGTGGGAAATTGTGACGGACACCGCAAGATCTCAACCGATGAACCGGCTCCTCGAGGGTGATGTCGGGTCAGGCAAAACGGTTGTCGCGGCATTAGCGGCCCTTAATGCGGTTAAAGCCGGATTTCAGGTTGCGTATCTTGCGCCAACTGAAATTTTGGCTCAACAGCACTTTGCGACTTTCACAAAACTTTTGGCGAAGTTTGACGTGGCAATCGGGCTTCTTACGGCTTCGCATAAAAAAATTGCAGCCCCATTCGGCGCGTCTGATAAAGCGAATATCACGGCTCTTGCCGTTTCGGGCGAGGCCGAGATTATTATCGGAACGCACGCGGTTATCCAGAAGAACGTAACATTCGCGAATTTGGGGCTAGTGATTGTTGACGAACAGCATAGATTCGGCGTTGATCAGCGTGCCGCGCTGATTCGCGGGCAGACGCGGACAGCAGCGCCGGATAAAGAAAGTCCGCGTAAGCCAGCGCTATGGGTTCCGCATTTTTTGTCAATGACCGCCACTCCCATTCCGCGGACTCTGGCGCTTACGGTTTACGGCGATCTTGACATTTCCATTCTCGATCAAGTTCCGGCTGGGAGAAAACCGATCCTGACCAAGGTCGTACCCGCCGAAAAGCGCGCGGCGTGCTACGGATTTATACGCCAAGAAGTTAAATCAGGACGGCAGGTTTTTGTGATTTGCCCCAGGATTGATCCGCCGGCTGGCGTGGCGTGGCACGATCCGGAGTCTACGCACACCTCGCAGCAAATTCTGGGAGAGGAGGTAAAGACAGTTAAAGCCGAAGCCGCGCGTCTCGCGAAAGATATTTTCCCGGATCTTTCCATCGGATTGCTTCACGGCAAGCTGAAACCCGCCGAGAAAGAAAAAGTCATGCGCGATTTCAGGGGTCGCAAGTTCGATATTTTGGTTTCAACTTCGGTGGTTGAAGTCGGCGTGGATATTCCCAACGCCTCCGTGATGCTCGTCGAGGGCGCGGAGAAATTCGGGCTCGCCCAGATTCATCAATTCCGCGGACGCGTGGGCCGTAGCGAACATCAGTCGTATTGCTTTCTGATGAGCACCAGTCCTTTCGCCGCCGAATCGGCGCGCTTAAAAGCGATTGTTTCTGCTAAAAACGGCTTTGAGCTGGCCGAAAAAGACCTGCAAATTCGCGGGCCGGGGGATTTTTTCGGGACTAGACAATCCGGTATTCCGCCGTTTGCTTACAAAAGCTTCGCCGACATGAAAATTGTTCAGTCCGCCCGCGCCGAGGCTGCGGAAATCATTAAAAAAGACCCGCTATTGAAAACCCATCTCGCGCTCTCGCGGCGGCTCGAAGAATTCGAAGCCGCCATACATTTTGAATGATTGGCAAAAACTCTATAATGATACGCCGCAACCTACACACAACCCTATACACATATTACACACTATAGTGTATGATATGTGTATATGGCAAAACATGAAGAAAAACGTCCCGTCATAAGCAAAGTTCAGCGCGAGGTGCTTCAAATCTTGCGGGAGGCCGGAGATCTCACGCTGGCGTTTTTATTAAACGCTGGGGATAGCGCTCGTCTCTGGCAATACGTAGGCGGGAAACGAAAACGTGAGCGGATCCGCCGTTCGCTTGCAGCTCTCGAGCGCCGGGGCTTTATTGATATGAATAAACACGGCGGCGAAACACGCATCGCGCTTTCGCGAGACGGCAAGCGCATCGCGCTTGTGGGGAATATAGAAAAAATAAGCCTGCCTATGGTGAAACACTGGGACCGGAAGTGGCGCATCATTCTTTTTGATATCCCCGAGCGGTTTGGAACCGCTCGCAGAGCGCTTTCGAAGCGCCTCCGCGATATGGGGGCTTGGCAATATCAAAAGAGCGTATTTATCTACCCCTTCCCGTGCAGAGATGAAATTGATTTTGTCACGTCGTTTTTCCATGTGCGCGAGTACGTCAAATACATTGAAGCGACCTCGATTGACAACGCCGCGACTTTGCAAAAACATTTCAAGCTGACCTGAGACTGCCACGGGTTTATGCCCGCGGTTTTCTGTGATGGTAGATAAAACCATACACATATTACACACTATAGTGTGTAATATGTGTATGGTTTTAGAAAAAATACAATGTCTGCTGCAGGACTTCTCTTTCTGCGCCTTGCCGTGGGTCGGGGGGTTAGTTTTTTATGAAATATCTTTGGTAAGCCGGCTTTTGGGCGTGACCCAAAAGCCCATGTATTTGCCAAGCATGAGGCGCGTAATGGCATCGATTCCGGGGATTGAACCGAAACCGATTAATGTAAAAGGAATCAAAAGCCATTGAATTACCATCCAGAAGTAGTGGTGCGCTGGGCGGTGCGGCGGGCGAGGCGGCAGGAGTTTTAGCGAATAAACGGCCGAGGTCGCAAGCCCAATCATGGCAAGCACCATAAGCCAGCGCGTAACGCGCGGGAGATTGTGGGCCAGAACCGAGACGCCGAAAGCGCTTCCGCCGATTAAAACCGGCAGCCAGCCAAGGACAAAAATCATAATGGCGTTGGTGCCAATTGACCAGAATCCCTCTAGCTGGTTGAAGCCGAAGTAAAGTTTTTTTCGCAGCGGAATGTTTTTGTTTTTTATAAATCCGAATAAAAGATACGGAATGTTTTCGACGCCCCAGATCCAGCGGCGCTGCTGCCTGTAAACATTCTTGGCGGTTTGCCGCCAGTTACCGGCTAAGTTCGCGTCCATGGAAACCGGATAATTCAACGGGACAACGCGATAGTCTCCGTCAAAATAAACTAACGCCTGCCAGAAGATCCGTGAATCTTCCGAAACCATGTTAGTGTGCCAGTAATCCATTTGAACCAGCGGGGCCAACGGAATCGAGTGGGACGAGAATGTCGCCAAGCGCTCAGGCCGAGCCTGCTGCATCATTTGCCAGAAGGTGCCGGAGGTCGCCACAACTCGCGAGAAAGCCGGTGCGTCCCAGATGTTATTGTTGTAAACCGGAATCGGCTGAAAAGAAGAACGAAGGGGCTTTTCCGCCATCAGGTACCGGTAAGTCAGAATGCTGAAATATTCCGGTGCAACTTCCGTATCAACGTCAAAGGAAGAAACGATCACGTGCTCATGCGAAATGTTTTTCGCGTCAATCAAAAGCCGCACGGCCTCGCGCGCGGCGAAAGATTCGTTCGATCCCTTGCCGGGTGTCTCGCCCGGAAGGTCAGCGGGATGCGCCGTCAAAAGAAACGCCCCGAACTTGTCCCCGAATTCCTTTTCCGCTCGCTCGGCTACAAGTCTGGCTTCTTCGCCGGCGCGCTCCTCGCGCGCGATGACTATGAATAAGTTTTCGGTTGGATAATTTGATTTAAGAATAACCGCAAGCCCCCCGCTGATGACCTCATATTCTTCTTGGTAAAACGGGATAATCACAAGATGCCGGATATCCTGCCAGCTTTGGAGTTTGAGCTCTCCGGAATAATGCCGAACCGCGTTAAGCTTCTCACGCCAGTTAACGGTTACGTTCTTTCGCATCTCTGAAAATGACATGCGGAGATGTAAAGAAAGAAACACGGTTTTTAAAAGCCAGTAGATGTCAAAAGCAATGATAAAAAAAGATGCTCCCACCGGCGCGAGCCATGAGGCGAGAATAGTCCCTAAAAGCGTCGTCCACATCAGGGCTCCCGGGAGGATTTCAAAAAAACGATACAATCGATAATCCGCCGGATTCTCAAAATCCGGCGCGTGCGCGGCTTT
>CAYRYI010000005.1:0-17473 GCA_964428455.1 uncultured Candidatus Saccharibacteria bacterium | reverse complement strand
GTGCGCGACATGGAGGAGGAGCTGCGCCCCGTGGCTATGTATATTGTGCTCCACTATATCTGGAACCTGGTTCGCGCCAAACTGAAAAAACGGCTTCTTGTAGTTGATGAGGCCTGGTGGCTGATGCGACACGAAGACGGCGCCTCGTTTCTTTACGGCATCGCCAAGCGCGCGCGCAAATATTATCTGGGCCTTTCCACGATTACGCAGGACGTGGCTGACTTCATGACCTCTCCTTACGGCAAGCCGATTGTAACCAACTCTTCCATTCAATTACTGCTGAAGCAATCGCCGGCCACGATTGACACGGTCGCCCAAACTTTTAATTTGACCGAGGAGGAAAGATTTTTGCTTCTCGAATCCGATGTGGGGGAGGGGATTTTTTTCGCGGGGCTGAAACATGTGGCCATCAAGGTGGTCGCCTCCTACAGCGAGGATCAGGTGATCACCTCCGATCCGGGGCAGCTGCTGTTGATTAAAAAAGCTAAGGAGGAATTTATAAGCGGCCGACCGCAATAATAGAAAATTATGCCGGACACCAATCAACACCAACGTGCCTACGAACTGGCGGAGGATCGCAAAACCCGGCCGGGAGACCAAGCCGAAGCCGCCGGCGGCGAAGACCTTGAAACCCCGCCGTCGGGAAATCCCAGCAATGTTGTTCTCTCGCAATGGCTGATTATGTTTATCGCCGTTGGGATAGTCTCGCTGATTGCGTGGGCGGCGAGTTTCCTAATCCCTGTGATCGCCACGGCTGTGATAAATTACCTCGTCGTTTTTGCGGTCTGGCTTTGGGCGAAAAACCGCGGATTGAAACCGCCGACTTTTGCTACCGCGACCAAGGGAGTAACCGGCGCGGCGTTAAAAGCGGCCGGACCGGGAGGACAGGCCGCGGCCGGCGCGGTCTCGATAGCCGACCGAGCGCCGGGTTCGGATATTCTGTATGTCGCGCTTGGGGGAATAACACCTGTAATCTACCTGTCTGCCCTCTGGTATAACAACCGCTGAATCTAAATGATAAGATGGAAACACGGATTATGAATGCTCGCGCGAAGTTTATCCTCGTTATCGTATCTGCCGCGCTTTTGGTTTTTGCAACGGCGGCGGTCTTAGTCGCAGCGAGCAGCCCATCGGATGCTCGAGCGCAAACCGCCACCTCTTCGGTTGTTATTCTGGGCATCTCCCCCAACCCGCCCGTAACCGACGATATCGCCGCCATAACCGCCACATTGGACGATCAAAGCGAAGCGACGGCCGATTTTCGGTGGTCAATTAACGGTGCGCCGCGCCCCGATCTTTCCGGCATCGGTAAAAACGTCGCCGTCTTCGTGACTCAATCAACTCCCGGAACGCTTCGGGCAAGCGTCGATGTTACCAAGTTGGGCGCGACCGTCTCCGTTAACAAGAGTTTAACGTTCCAACTGGAGTTATCGGAGTCCACTAAGGCCTTTCAGAACTTACAAAATCAAATCGACGAGGCGCGGCTGGAAAAGGGGAGGGTTGAATCCGAGGTTACCATTACTCTCGGATACACCCCCGAAAATCCGGGTCCGAACGAAATAGTTTCGCTTTCGGTAGGCTCGTTCCAATTCGATGTCGCAAGCGCGGACATCGCTTGGCTATTCAACGGCCGGCGCGTTGCGTCAGGCCGCGGCGTCAAATCCGCGACCGTAACTCTGGGACCGGCCGGCTCCTCGAATGATGTTAGCGTGATCGTTAATCTGACCGATGGGCGCCGCGTGGAGAAATCGGCTACAATTGTCCCAGCGGCGATTAATTTTTACTGGTGGACCGATTCTTATGTGCCGCTTTGGTACAAGGGCAAGGCCCTGCCCGCGCCCGGCACAACTATATTAATCCAGGCGCGTCCATCTTTTTCAGACAGCCTATCAAGCGCGCTGGTGTATGCCTGGTCGCTCAATAACTCCGCGGTGCCTTCGGCGTCGGGCCCCGGGAAAAACGTCTTTCCTTATACTGCGCGATCTGCCGGCGGGTTAACCGACAGGATTGCTGTGCGCGTCTCGAATATTTCACAAACCATCAACCAAGAGGCGGGGTTCCGAGTACCGGCCGCCGAGACCGAGACGATTATTTATGAATCGGAGCCGCTCGCGGGAATTAATTCGGCGCGGGCGCTGGACCAAGTCATACGCCCGGCCGGGAAAACCGTTGATGTTCTGGCGGAACCGTTCTACATTCCGCGATCGTCGCTCAAAACGCTTCGCTACCAGTGGTCGCTAAACGGCAAAACCATATCCACGGAGGGCACCAGGAGGCCCGATCTTTTCACCCTTACATCAAGCCGCGACTCTTCCGGGCCGCAGGATATCTCGGTCTCGCTCGAAGACCTGCGAAACACCGTCATTCGGGCGGCACGATCAGTTCGTATAACCTTGGAATAGCGTATGCGATACGGCAACTTACTAACCATCGCCTTTTTCATAGCCATCGCTGTGCTGATTCTAGTCACGCCGGTTTCGGGTTTCGCGGCAACCGATAACCCGGGAGGCACCGCCGCCCCGAATAGCGGCGGCGCCGGCAGCGGCTCTTCAGTAGAAAAAGAAGAAAAGTTTTTCGAGGGATTAAAGAATTTCTATCTCCTGGGGTTATCGCTTGTTGGCATATCGGCGCTTTTAATGATTGTTTGGGGCGGCATAGACTATGTCGTCGCCGGCGATTCAACCTCGCGCGTCGAGGCGGGCCGGAAGAAGATTACTAACGCTCTTTGGGGAATTTTTATCGCGGGGATTTCATACGCTCTGCTCTATACCATCAATCCGGATCTGGTAAAATTCAGAATCGGAACGGTCCAGGATTACAGGTCTCAGAATAAGTAATTGCATGCTTTAAAAATCCGTAAAGACCCATGACCAGAACCACCAAAACAATTCTTACTATCGGCGTCGTTGTGATTATATCAGCCGTCATCGCCGGCGCTGCTTTATATTTCATCGGCGACGGAAGCGTCCAGCAGGGTACGCGGCGCACATTTTTGTTTTTCCCCGGCGGGGGAGACACCGGAATCGACGGGGGGGCGGGATCTCCTGCCGCAGAGAACAACGGCGGCTCATCTGCTGTTTTGGCTGAAGCGGGGCTTTTGCAAATCGTAAAAGAGCCGGTTATCGGGCCGGCGCTCGCTAAAGATGAATCGAAAATTTTATTTTACAAACGCGCTGGCGGAAACCTTTTCCGTGCCGGACTTGACGGTCAAGGCGAGGAAAACGTCTCGAACCTAACCGTTGTCGGCATTACCGACATCGAGTGGTCGCGCGACCGGGAGCGAACAATCGTTTCTTATATAGAAGACGGCGCGCTGAAGCGATTTATCCAAACGGTGGCTACGGCCACCACGGCCTTCCTGCCGCAAAATATATCGGCGCCGCAATTTTCGCCGGATGCAACTAGCCGCATTGCCTACACCGAGGTTACAACTTCGGGCTCGCGGCTGATTATAGCCGACTCTAGAGGCAAAAATCCGAAAACCGCCTACTTCAACCAGATTCCGGACTTCCGCCCTTCGTGGGACGAGCCTTCGACAATAATACTCGCTACTCCTCCAACCTACGCCGTTAGCAGTCTTTCCGCGCTTGTCACGGTGGGAAAAACTTCGTCCGGTTTTATTTCAGGAGCCGGTCTTGGGATCTTATCCGACAACAAGGGGTTCCTTTACGCCGTAAGCGCCGTGTCTTCCGATACCGGTAGAATTCTCCCGCTCCGTCTCGTTAATCGCAAAGGTGAATCGGTTGCCGAAACCAGCGTCGCGACGCTTGTTGACAAATGCGCGTGGGACATTGCCGGCGAGTGGCTCTACTGCGCCGTACCGACAAACGCCGGTGCGAGCCTCCCGGACAATTGGTATAAAGGAAAGGTACAATTCTCGGATCGTTTGGTGAAAATAGATTCGCGAACGGGGAACGTGTTGGGGTTGGGCGTGGAGGCCTCGTTCCTCGACGCCGTAAACCTTTTCCTAGACACCAAAAATCAATACCTCTTCTTTGTGAACAAGGCCGACTCGACGCTCTGGCGGCTGGAGCTGGAAAGATAAAATTAAAAACCTAAAACGTAAGTATAAAAATTTTGGGAGCGCTTGAAGCACTGCGTTCATTTTAATATTGAATTCTTTAATCAGGGGTAGGGCTTAATCACCACGCGGCGGGTGCGGCCCTCGCCGGTTGACTCGGTGGTGATGTCGGGATACTCAGCTAGGGCCATGTGAATAATCCGCCGCTCGAAAGCCGACATTGGCCTTAGTGAAATTTCTTTCCTATACATGCGGACTTTCTTGGCTACGGCTTTCACCTCGTCTCTGAGCGCCTCGGCGCGGTGGAGCTTGTAGTCGTTGATGTCCAAGCTGAAAGGCGGCGCGTCGGGGTATTTTCTCTGGGCAACGCGCTTTACGAGATATTCAAAATCAAACAGGTTCGCGCCGTGCTCGCCGATTAGATATCTGGCGTCGTTCACGATGATATTAAAGCGCAACCCAAAATAAAGCGACTCCTCGGCCGCCACCTCGGCGTCTTTGGCGAAAAACGCGAGAAAGTCTTTTATTTCTTGGCGCATCTTGTCTTGGAATTCCTGCGGTAACACGGTGGTGTGATTACAAAATTTGCCTAAAGCCTAGCCGCCCCTCGACGAAGCTCGGGGCGAGCCATGAAGTTCACGGCGCTGGAAAGCAACTCGGCGTTAGAGATACGCCTGCTTGTGGTGAGCTCACCGAGTCCGAGACTCTCAGAGTCGATGACTTGTCGAACCGTAGGCTACCAGGAAATGTTTCGGTTGTCTATTTGGCCACCGCTTTTTTAGAACGCCTAAGGAAAAATCCTTCTTGCTGCAAGACTCCCATAATGTTTAACACCGTCCAGTAAAGGGGGAGGGCTGCGGCGAACTTAAACGAGATTACGGTGATAACGATCGGCAGAAAGTAAATCGTCTGCGTCTGCATGGCGTGCGCGAACTGCGACTCGCCCGCAGTGCCCGCGGCGTGGCGCGGCATCAGATACCCTTGCAGAAATTGCGAGACCCCGGCGACAATCGCGAGCGGGATGCTTGGCTTGGCGAGGTCTAGAAAACCAAAGGCGATTTGGTTCACGGTTTCCGGGCGCGACACAAAACCGTACAGCGTCTCAAGCGCGCTGGGCTCCGCAATGTTGGAGAAAACGTGATACAGAGCAAAAAGCAGAGGCAGCTGTATCAGCGCGGGCAGACACCCCGAAAGCGGGTTGACGCCGCGGGCGCGATAGAGCTCCATTAATTGTTTCGCCTGCTCCTCCTTATTGTTTTTGTGTTTCTCCTGCAGTGCGCTTATTTCCGGCTGAAGCTCCGAGAGCGCCTTTTGTGCCCTTAGCGACTTTGCTACAAAAGGGTACAGGATCAGACGTATGAAAATCGTAAGCGCGATAATCGCAAGCCCCAGGTCGTCGTAGGGCAGCGCGCCGTATAGAAATATCAGCGCGTTAATCAGTGGTCTGTAAAAAATTTCGTTATAAAGCGCGAGCATGAGTTTGAATTACGCCGGGGTTTGATTCAGCGGGTCGTATCCTCCGGCGGCCAGCGGGTTACATCTTAAAACCCGGCGTATAGACACCACGCTTCCGCGCCAAAGTCCATATTGACGCAGGGCGCCGATCGCGTAAGTTGAACACGAGGGGTAATATCGGCAGCCGGCTGCTGGCCCCGCGAGCGCGTGCAGCGCCGGCGAAACAACGCGCTGGTAAAAAACAATGCAGAGCACCGCAAGTTCTTTGATCATGGGAAAAGGGTTTTCTGAAACTTAGAAATCTCCGCCAGCAGGGCGGGTTTCGCGCTCTTAAGAGCCTCGGGTTTCATAATTATAACGAAGTCTGCGGGGTAGGCGCCGATGTCGAGTCCCTGGCGGAGCCGTTCAACAACAAGTCTTCGCAGCTGGTTTCTGTCCACGGCTCTCTTTGAGACTCTTTTTGGCACCGATACCAGCGCCCGACCGGGGAGGGTCTCTTTTTTGTGGACGCGGGCGCTAAAAAGGGCGCTCTCGTATCGGAGGGAGCGCCGAAAGACGTTTTCTATATCGCGCTTTTTCCGCAACCGCTCGCTTTTAGGCAACGCCATGATCGCAACCGCTACGCCGTCAGTGTTTTTCTCCCCTTCCGACGTCTGCTTCGGACCACCGCCCGGCCAGATGCGCTTCGGCGGCGCGCTCGGAACCCATGGGTCTTTTTGCGTTTTCTCTTTTTTGGCTGATAAGTCACCGACATAACCATCCAATCATAGCACGAAACCTCCTCCCACACCTCGTGCACACCTTTTCCACAAAGCCTCAGAAAACTGCTCTCTTTTCATTAAGCCCTCGACACGTATAATGGTAACTACTTTTATCTTGTATCCAAAAGATCCCGCATGACTCACGATGAGCTCTGGCAAAACGCGCTAACCGAGATCGAGTTGAACCTAACCAAGGCCAACTTCATTACTTGGTTTAAACACACCGCGGTAGCCAACGTAGAGAACGGCGTCGTGACTCTTTCCGTGCCCAACGGCTTTGCTCGGGAATGGCTGCAGAGCAAGTACCATAAGTTTATCCTGCGTGCCGTTCGGAATTTGAATCACGAGGTTAAGGACGTGAACTACATCATCGGCCAGTACAAACCGGTTGGTGACAATAAAAAACGTCCCGGGCCTCACGAGAAACGGCGAATGTTCGAGGCGCCGATTGGTAATATTCCCGGCGCGGAAGAGGAGTTCTCCCTGCGCGACGCCGCGATCGATCCGGCCACCAACCTGAATCCGCGCTACACCTTTGAAAGCTTCATTGTTGGGTCATTCAACGAACTGGCGCACGCGGCCGCACAGTCCGTCATTAAAAACTTGGGCGGCGCTTACAACCCGCTTTTTATTTATGGCGGAGTCGGTTTAGGTAAAACGCATCTTATCCAGGCTGTGGGCAATGAGGTGCTGAAACAAGATCGTCTGCGTCGTGTTCTCTACGTCCCCACCGAGCGCTTTATGGGCGAGGTGGTTGAGGCGCTCTCCGGCCAATCCATGGGCCGACTGAAAGATAAATACCGCTCGGTTGATCTTCTTATAATCGATGATGTCCAGTTTATCGGGCGCACAGAAAAAATGCAGGAGGAATTTTTCCACATTTTCAACAACCTTTACCAGCACAACAAGCAGATCCTAGTGTCATCCGACCGGCCGCCGAAATCCATTCCAACCCTGGAGGAGCGTCTCCGCTCCCGTTTTGAGGGCGGCATGATTGCCGACATCGGCCTGCCCGACCGCGAGACAAGAATGATGATTTTAAAAAACAAGGTTGGCGCAAAAGGTGTTATTGTGCCCGATGATGCGCTCTGGCATATAGCAGACTCGATTAAAACCAATATCCGCGAGTTGGAGGGGGCACTAAACCGCGTAGTTATAAGTTCAAAACTCTCCAACAACCCCATTTCCTTGGAAGAAACAAAAAAGATTCTTTCCCATGCCGCGCAGGAGCCGCGCCGCTTCACCTCGTTAAAAAAAATCATGAAGGCCGTTTCTGAATTCTATGACGTAAGCGAGAAGGAACTTATAGACCACAGCCGTAGAAAGGAGGTGGTGCGCCCCAGACAAATAACCATGTACCTTCTCCGCGAGGATTTAAAAAGCTCATTCCCTTTCATTGGCGAAAAGCTTGGTAAAAAAGATCACACAACCGTAATACACGCCTGTAAAAAAATCACTAAAGAGTTAAAAGATAATCCCAGCTTAGATGATGAGCTTCATATTATCAGAGAAAATATGTATAGTTGATAATTCTGTGTATAAATACTGTACTAGGTTAGGAATAAACATCTAATAAATTAACTTAAAAAAATAAGTAAATAAAACATTAAATAATACTCCAGTATAAGGTTTATGTTTATTAACAGTTTATAAAACTGAAAATTAGTTTAAAGCTTTGTGTTTGAACTAAATTAACGGCGTTACACACATATTCACAGTAATAATAGTAATAGTAAGTTATATATATTTAATTATGGTTATTACCTGTATACGTTCAATATTAAAAGACGCTGTTAATATTATTGAGCGTTTTACTGGTAAAAACCCATCTTTACCAATTATTAGTAATATTCTTTTAAAAACGGAGCCGCAAAAACTAATTCTCAAAGCGACTAATTTAGAAATCGGCGCTGAAATTACCATTCCAGCTAAAGTTATAAAAGAGGGATCTATTACAATTCCGCCGCGCATCCTATCATCAATTCTTCAAACAATCACGGACGAAAAAATCTCACTTGAGGTAAAAAACCAAAAACTTCATTTAGAAACAGACTTAACTTCAACAGAGATTTACGGTGTAGACCCTAAAGATTTCCCCATTCTCCCAACAGTAAAACACGGAAATAAATTACAAATCCACAACAGTGCGCTGTTGCGCATTTTTTCTCACATTCTTCAGGTCATATCTATTTCTGACTTTAAACCGGAAATCAGCGGACTCTACATCAAGTCTGAAAAAACCACGTTAATTTTTGCCGGCACCGACTCGTTTCGTTTAACAGAAGAACGCACGTCCGATTTCCAAGGAGAAGATATCCAAGCGATCATTCCGTTGCGCCCACTACAGGAACTCTGGAAAATAGTTAGCGTGGCAGACGGTGAGACCGAGTTTATTTTCAGTAAAGACCAAGCGCTGATTAAAACCGGAAACGTTCAAATTATCACACGGCTTATCCAAGGGACATTCCCCGATTACACAAACCTTATCCCTAAAGAGTTTTCCACCACCATACGCGCGCCTAAGAACGACCTCTTGGCCGGCGTGAAGCTGTCGGGGGTTTTTGCGAGTAAACTGAACGACATCATGCTTTCCTATCAAAAAGACAGATTGGTACTCGAGATTGTGAATCCAGAAATCGGGAAGCACACCAAAGAAATCAAGGCGGAGGTGTTTGGTAAAAGCGGCCGCGTGGGGTTCAACCACCGCTACCTTTCAGACGCAGTTGATTCTATCGAGTCGGAAACTGTGTTTTTGGGCCTCAACGACGAAACCAAGCCAGCGGTGGTCAAGGACGAAGAAAACCCCACCCTCGTTTCAATTATTATGCCGCTTCGAATCTAGCGCGCCCGCGGGCTTCTTACACAACGATCCTTTATGCTGCGGCATCTAAAAGACGACATCAAAAACAAGTCCTACGCGCACCGCGCCTCGGAGATTGTTCGCCGCGACGAGGATCTACTGTTAAAAGTTAAAAACCTTTTGGGTAAAAACAAAAAAACCGCCGGGGATTCAATTCGCTCCGTGCTCCGGTCGCGAAACACCATTGTGATCCGCGCTAGAAGCCGCACCGCGGCGAGCGAACTCTTCACCCTAAAAGAACTCATTCTTAAGGCGGCGAGAGACGAGGGGGTAAGCGCGGTGCGCTTTATGGTTTAGGCGTGCGGCCAAGAAACCGCAGCAGAACAAAGGTTTTTAGATAGTCTCTACGGAGTGACCAAAAGCGGGATCGCCACCTCCGACTTATTGCCGACCTCGTCGACCAGGCGGACTTTCAGGATCGCTTCTCCCGAACCGTCACCGTTTTTGATTGCAAAAAACAGCTCGAGCGGGGACGCCGGCGACAGCAACGTCTTTCTAACCTCGTCGTCCCAAATCACATCAAGCTCTTTGGCGCGAAAAGCGGTTTGGAAAGAGAGCCGGACAACAACCGGCTCGCCGTTTTTAACAACATCCCCCGGCAGGGGTGCTGCGACAAAAAGTTTCGGCCGGTTTGCCTCGGTATGCACCGTGTCGTACTCGGTTGGCACCACAGGCTGCGGGCCCACGGGGTGAGTCGCGAGCCACGCCCCAAGCGCTGCTTCCCAGTTTTTAAACTGCGGGTCGTCTGCCGGGTTTTCCGGCGCCGGCCCCCGAGGATCATCGCGATCCACCCAGTAAAGAATAGTGTGTGGCTCGCCGGTCACAATCTCCCAACGAAACTCCTCCGGCGTTTCGTTGGTCGCCAGCTTCCCGGAGACCTTGTCGATTACAACTACTCGCCCACCTTGCCAGAAACCCTTTAGAATCGGCTTCTCGACGCTCACAGGCAGCGGTTTTATAAATTGTTCCGGCGGGGTTTTTTCAAGCGCCGCGTCCATGAACGCCCGCCAGATCGGAGCGGCGGCTAGTACCCCGGAACCTTTTTGTTGGATGGGGCTGTTGTCGTTGTTCCCAACCCAAACGCCGGCAACGAGTGACGGGGTATAGCCAATCGTCCAGGCGTCGCGATAGTCTTGAGTGGTTCCGGTCTTTGCCGCGACCGGCCGGTTCGGCATGTGAAGCGAGGAGTTCGGGGAAAATATCGGCTGGCGCGCCTCGTTGTCGGAAAGGATATCGTTGATTGTTCTGGCGACCTCCGCGTCGAGCGCCTGGAAACCTTCTTCCTTTTTCTCCTCGAGGATTTTGCCGTTCGCGTCCTCAATGCGGAGAATCGCTGATTTTTCGGTCTGCACCCCGTCCCGCGCAAAAGCGCCGTAGGCGTGCGTCATATCGAGCAATGTTACCTCCGCCCCCCCAAGAACAAGCGCCAGGCCGTAGCGCGATGGGTCGGGTTTCACCGTGGTGATGCCGAGTCTCTCGGCGGTTTTAATTGAGTCTTCTACGCCGGCGAGGTAGAGAAGCTCCACCGACGGAACGTTTAAGGATTGAGCAAGCGACCTCCTCGCCGTAACCGGCCCGCGGAAGGTCTCGTCGTAGTTCCCCGGCGAGTAGCACGATTCTGGGTCAACCCACGACGGCGCCGAGCCGTCGGGGCTGCAGTTGGTGTTGAACTCGGTTGGGACGTCGAAGAGCATCGTATCCGGCGTGTATCCTTTTAGGAACGCCGTGGAGTAGACAAAGGGCTTGAAGGCGGAGCCCGGCTGGCGCGGCCGCAAAGCCACATTTACATTCGGGTCGAATTGGCAGTTTAACCCCGGTGCGCAACCCCTAGGCTCAGGGTCGGCAAAGTAGTCGCGCGACCCCACCATCGCGAGAATTTCTCCCGTCTTAGGGTCCATGGCGGCCAGCGCCGCATTCTTTGCTTTGATCAGGCCGCTGTTTCGTTCGGCCCCCTCGCGGACAACCTTTTCCGCTTTTTGCTGCAACTCCCAATCAAGCGTGGTGATCACCTTGAGCCCCCCTTGCTCGACCAGCGCTTCGCCGTAGGCCTCTCTCAGATAATCGCGCACGTAAAATACGAAGGCCGGCGCCAATATGTTCTGTTTCTGTTTTCGCAGCGCCAAAACTTCTTTTTTTGCGCGGCTCGCCTCTTCGGAGGCAATGAACCCGAGTTTTTCCATACGCTCAATCACCAAATCCTTTCGCCCGAAGAGTTCCTCGCGATGAAGCCCGTAAGGCGAGTAGTAAGACGGCGCGCGGGGGAGCGCGGCGAGAAACGCCGACTCGGCGAGCGTCAGATTCTCGGCGCTTTTGCCGAAAAATGTCTCGGCCGCCGCTTCGGCGCCGTAGGCCTGCGAGCCGTAAGGAATCTGGTTTAAATAAAGAGCGAGAATCTCGTCCTTCGAGTAACGCGAATCAATGATGATAGCAAGCACAACCTCGCGGATTTTTCGTACGATCTTTTCGCTGGCCGAACGGCCGCGGGTAAGCAGGGAGTTGGTGACAAGCTGTTGGGTGATAGTGGAGCCGCCCTGGCGGATGTCGCGCATGGAGAGGTCGATGTAGAGCGCGCGCAGGATACCCTTAAAATCAATGCCGCGATGCGAGTAAAAATCCGCATCCTCGATGGCGATCGTCGCTTGTTTTAAATAAGCAGGGAGTTTCTCGAAAGGGATGATAGTTCGTTTCTCATCGCCGTGCACATCGTAAAGAATTGTCGTCCCGGTGCGGTCGTAGATTTTCGTTGATTGAGCCAAGGAGCGTTCCGTTAGCCGCGCGGGGTCCGGCAG
Source organism: uncultured Candidatus Saccharibacteria bacterium (assembly GCA_964428455.1). Lineage (GTDB taxonomy): Bacteria > Patescibacteriota > Minisyncoccia > Sungbacterales > JACQCQ01 > JACOZA01. The sequence goes on along the minus strand of CAYRYI010000005.1, from coordinate 5,587 downwards.
ATCGCGCAGGACGAAAAAAAGCAGGACCCCCAGGACCCCAACCCCCGCAACCCCCGCGTAGAGCGCGAAAAAAAAGATCCGGCGGCGGAGACTCGATCTTTTAAACAGGAAGCCTACGATCTTCATATAATATTTTAATAGCGGTCGCTACTCCATTATCATAAGCCGATAGCGCCTTTTTTCAAACCATCCCAGTATTCGGCGATTCGTGGTCAAACTCGCGAAAATACGTTAGAGTGAAAAGACAAAAATGAAAAAAGACCCGAAAATTATCGAGGCGATTCTGACACGAAACGTCTCTAATGTGATAGAGCGCGAGTCTCTAACGCGAAAGCTTTATTCCGGCAAGGGGCTCCGGGTAAAGCTCGGCGCGGACCCAACAGCGCCTGATCTTCATCTAGGGCACGCGGTGCTTCTCTGGAAACTCCGCGAATTCCAGGAGGCTGGACATAAAATCGTCTTTATCATCGGGGACTTCACCGCCGCGGTTGGCGACCCGTCGGGGCGGTCCCAAGCGCGCCCGTCTCTCTCCCCAAAGGAAATTGCGCATAACGCCAAGACGTATTTTAATCAGGTCGGGAAGATTTTAGACGTGCGGAAGATCGAGGTTCACAGAAACAGTAAATGGCTGTCCAAATTTAGGCTTCGGGATTGGCTGAAACTGCTGCAGCTTTTTACCGTAAGCCGTATTCTTGAGCGCGATGATTTTCAAAAGAGACTGAAAGAAAACCAGGAGGTCTGGCTGCATGAAATTATGTACCCGCTCCTGCAAGCCTATGATTCCGTGGCGGTGCGCGCCGACGTGGAGCTTGGCGCTGGGGATCAACTTTTTAACTTGCTTACCGGCCGGGCTCTCCAGGAAAAGATGGGCCAGCCTCCGCAGGATATTCTGGTGACGGATTACGTAGTGGGGCTTGACGGCACAAAAAAGATGTCTAAGTCGGTCGGCAACTATATCGGCATCGCGGAAAAACCGTCTATGATGTTCGGTAAAACCATGTCCTTGCCGGACGAGCTGATTGTTCCGTACTTCAGGCTCGCGACGCGTCGCGGCGAAGATGATATTAAGGTGCTCGAGCGGCGCTTATCAGCCGGAGAGAACCCGCGCGACGCAAAACTGGATCTGGCGTTTGATATCACAGCGCTTTATCACGGCCCCAAAGCGGCGCTTCGCGCAAGAGCCGAGTTTATTAAAGTTTTTTCCAAAAAAGAAACCCCCTCGTCGATGGGCGAGCAGCAAATTGCCGAGGGGTCCTACGAGGCCGCGGCGCTGCTTTTAACACTAGGGCTTGCCAAGTCGCGCTCGGAGGCTAGGCGTCTCATCGAGCAGGGCGGCGCGGAGGCTATTCCTTTGCGGGGTCTGGCGCATAAACTTGAAGACCCGCGCGAGATGCTCTCAATATCCGACCGCATGGTTATTCGCGTCGGCAAGACCCGCTTCATACGATTGCGCGCCGCTCCAGGGAGATAAAAACCAGCTTACTTCTCTGCATGAACTAAGACTCACATAAAAAGAACCGCCGCGTCTGACGCGGCGGTTCTTTTGTTAACAAATATTCACGTCTATACCTCTTCATCATCCTCATCCAGATTGTCATCATCCTCGTCGTCGAGATCTTCGTCGAGCCCATCCGCATCATCGTCATCCGTTTTCCCGCCGAGCCCCTCGTCCAGCTCATCGTCTTCCATGACGATAGTGTTTTCGTAGTCTGTCATGCGCAAAGATATTTGTAAGTGTTCGACCTTTTAGTGATATGCGTTCCTTGCCGAAACAAGTCCGGTGAGCGCGATGGCGATCGCGTCGGTTTCATCATCCCAGCGCGGGAGTTTTGTGATTTTTAGCAGTGACTTAGCCATAGCCGCAACTTGAATTTTGGCGGCTCCGCCGTTTCCTGTCAATGCAATCTTGATTTCCTGCGGCGTATATTCGTACACTCTACGGTCGGCTAATGCGGCTGTCAAGAGAATTATCCCACGGGCCTCGGCGACGGAGAGCGCCGTTTTCACGTTTTTGGAAAAAAATAATTTTTCTACCGCGACGATATCCGGGCGAGCCGAAGCTATAAGACGCTTCAATTCCTTATGGATTTCAAGAAGCCGGCCGGGGGCTCCGAGCGCCGCGTTTCCTATTACCCCGGAGGCGACAAAGACGGGAGCGATGCGGGTGCCAGAGATGATCCCGTATCCTACGCGCGTAGTGCCCGGGTCGATCCCCAGGACCGTTACAGATTTTCGATATTCGACCATACTTCTTCGATGTCGTCGTGCGCCCCGAGCGCCTCAATTAATTTTTTCGCAGCCAGTTTGTCATTGCCTTCCAGTGAGACCTCGTTTTTAGCGACCAGCACATCGGCGGCGTCGGAAATCTCAAAACCCAGCGTCGCAATGGCATCTTCGAGTTCGGCGCGTTTTTCGGGAGCGGCAAAAAGCGTTACGGCGTCGTCTGCCTGGTCGATCTCCTCCGCTCCCGCCTCAATCAGCCGCAGTTCGCTATCCGGTTCCTGAAGTTTTGGATTTCGCCGGCGCTCGAGGACGACACATCCCTTTCGCAAAAACAGCCACCCAACCGCGCCCGATTCAGCCAATTTCCCGCCATGGTCGGAAAGAAGGTGCTTGATCTCGGCCGCGGTGCGGTGCTTGTTGTCCGTAATGCCCTCGGCAACGATCGCCGAACCGCCGGGGCCGTAGATCTCGTAGGTTATGGGAGAAAACTCGCCCACCTCCTTTGCGCTTGCCGCCTTGGCAATCGCGCGCTCGATGTTATCCGTCGGCATATTGAAATTCCGCGCGCGCTCAACGGCGAGGCGCAGTTTAGGGTTTGTCGCGGGGTCGCCCCCGCCCTCCTTGGCGGCAACGCTAACAGCGCGGGCGAGTTTGGAAAACAAATTCCCGCGCTTGGCGTCGGTTGCGGCTTTTTTATGTTTGATCTGGGCCCACTTCGAGTGTCCGGACATGGCAATCGCGCGGGGTTCCTAAAGCCCGGCGCCGTCAGGGTTTTTTAAATTTTCCGCGTCCTCGCGCAGATAGTGTAGAATCACGTCCTTGGCTTCGTGCGGGCGGGGGGCGTTCTCGATAATAAATGATCCCTCTGACGCAGTTTGCACGCGAAGGTCTCCGAATTTCAGGAGGGTTTCGATGATGCCGTTGATTTCAACGGTCACGTTCTGGATTCGCCGCATGGGGATTTCCGAGATAACGCGATGGAAAAGACTTTTTTGCTCGATATCAATGATGCGCTGGTTAGTTACGATCCAGACATCGAGATAATAATCAGCCCACAGAAGAAAAGCGAAAATAAGCAAGACCAAAAGATACAATACCGTTGTAAATTCGCCGATCGGCTCGGCAAAAAAATCCAGCAATCTTGGCGCGTAGGTTGTCCCGACGGCCGTGACGGCGGCCGGAATTATCAGGAGCGCCATGAAAACAATAGTCGGCCCGACCAGGATCCACCAGTGGCGCCGGATAACGATGCTGACAGTTTCATTGTTGCGAAGCGATAACATAACTGCAGTTTAATCAATTACGCAAATAAACGGCGGACATTCGGCGTAAGCTTCCCAAGGAATTTTAATAAAGTAGAACAAGGCCATCGCCACAAGGACCAGCGAAACGGCAATAAAAATCATGATAGAGATTCTCCCCGCGGTCCAGCCGGGGAGAACGTAGGCCCTTAAGTGATAAATAATGGCGCTCGCGAATAAGACGTAAAAAATGATAAAGCCGGAGAAACCGATGAGGGCGATAATGAATGTCATAGTGCAAGCGGGGGATTTTCTGCCGGCGCCGCAAGCCCCAGATGCTCGTACGCCCGGCGGGTGGCCATCCTGCCGCGGGGGGGGCGCTCAATGAATCCCAGCTGCATCAGAAACGGTTCATGCACCTCCTCGATGGTGTCGATCTCCTCGGCCGAGGCCGCCGCCAGCGACTGTAGCCCCACCGGCCCGCCGTTGAATTTTTTAATAATGATTTCAAGCAACCTCCGGTCAATCTCTTCTAGTCCCAAGAGATCAACCCGCAAAAGTTTCAAAGCGGCTTCGGCGAAGTGGCGCGTGATTTTTCCCTCGCCGTGAACTTGGGCGTAGTCGCGGACGCGCTTTAAGAGGCGGTTGGCCACGCGCGGGGTGAAGCGGCTGGATTCCGCAATAAAGAGAAGCGCGTCACCATCGGCCTCGACGCCAAGAAGTCTGGCGGACCTCGTAAGAATCTTTTTAATGTCGCCGGTGGTGTAGAAATCCAGCCGGTAGGTGGCGCCGAAACGCGACCGCAGGGGCGCAGAAAGAAGCCCGATGCGCGTGGTCGCGGCAATCAGGGTGAAAGGCGGGAGTTCCAATTGGATGGTGCGCGCCGATGGGCCCTTGCCGATGATAATATCGAGCGTCCGCGACTCCATGGCGGGGTACAGAACCTCCTCGATCATCTTGTTCAGCCGGTGCGCCTCGTCAACGAATAAAATATCGCGCGGCATGAGGTTTGTAAGGATCGAGGCCAAGTCTCCCACGCGCTCGATCGCCGGCCCCGAGGTGATGCGGATGCTTGAATTCATCTCGCGCGCGATAAGGTAGGCGAGCGTAGTCTTCCCAAGCCCCGAGGGGCCATACAAAAGCACGTGCTCTATCGGCTCGTCGCGTCGCCTGGCCGCCTCAATCAATATTTTTAAATTTTCTTTGGCCGATTCCTGGCCGATATACTCATCCCAACGCTGGGGCCGCAGCGCCAAGTCGAGTCCCTTGTCCTCCGGCTTTGATTTCGGTTCTAGTTCATCGGGCATGATGAGAAAAGACAGCAGTCCTTGCCGCTTGACAAGCGGCTACTTTCTGCTATAATTATGCAACTTTCTGAACAAGCTTCCTTTACAGTTTAATCGTTCAACAGGCTTGCTACAAATTAGCACCGCCTGCAAATCTTGAGGCAATCCCGCGATTTATCACTATTTTGCGGGATCGGGGATGCGTCGCAGTAGGACCGGCTGGTTCCGGCTGGACCGGCGCCACGGACTCTTCCTAACCTCTGCGCTCCCAAGCCAGAGATATTGCCTCAAGATTCGCGGGCGGGAGTTAATATCGTAACCAAAGAGGAGGAGATCACAATGCGCAATTTGGTACGCGCGGGTCTAGCGGGTTTGGGTTCGCTTCTCGTCCTGGTGGCGCTGGTTCTTTGGGTGGCGCCATTCGGCTACCGGGTGGATAAGTTCTTCCGCCTGTTCTGGTGGGTGGGGGACTATCCCGTGGCAACAATACTCGGTAGCCTCGTGGTCGGTGTAATCGGAGGGGCGCTCATTGCCGCCGGCGTGACAATGAACGACCAGCCAACAGTGATCCCTCCACCATGGAACATGTCGAGGCGGCACGAGCAGTAGGGGCAGGCGGCATGTTTTGCCCGCCCGCGCGGAGATTGAAGTCTCCTCCGCGCGGGCATTTTGTTTTTGCAGTCACATAAAGAAAAAATATTCTCCGCGCTTCCGCGCGTAGAGCATTTATAAGGCGTAACCACTATCCTACGATCGTGAAAAAGTGGTTACGCTCATGAATACATAGGCGCTTCCCTTTTACCCAACCACTCTCTCAACTTCCGCCAAATCGGTAAC
>CAYRYI010000004.1:12890-18506 GCA_964428455.1 uncultured Candidatus Saccharibacteria bacterium | reverse complement strand
CCCGAGTAGCCAAAACCGGTATAGACAATTAGATCATGATAATCGAGCGGCAACTTGTAATCCTCTATATGCTCTCTTTCTGTAGCGGCCGGCGAAATGCCGATCACGAATCCGCCCGCTTCCTTTGCGCCAATGGCCGCCCAATAGGGCGCGCCCGTGGTAGCGCCCGTCACCAGCACGGCTTTGTGTTCGGCAACTTGGCGGCCAAGCTCTTTGGTTAGCTCAAGCGCATTCTCGCCGCAATGCCCCGTTTCAGCCGCGCCCGAGACGCAGATTTTAAATTTGAGATGAGTATGCTCCGATGGCTTCATATGATCTATATTATATGGGATTCGCGCGCTTATTCTAACTCAAACCGATCCCCAATCTTCGGCGCGTCTGCCCGAATTCCCAGCCGGTCGCGAACAATCTGCACCAGGGCTTCTGCCGATTCGGGCTCGGCGTGCACCGCAAAGACGTGCTTTAGCGAGTACTTCAGGTCTTGCACAAAATCAAACAGCCGATTCTTGTCGGCATGCGCCGAAAATCCCTGCGCCACAATTACTTTAGCGCGCACTAAAACCGGCTGGTTGAAAATCTCCACCGACTCGGCGCCCTCTAAAATCCTCCGCCCGATGGAGCCGGCTGCCTGATACCCCACAATCAAAAGCGACGATTGCGGGTCCGGCAGGTACCGGCGCAAATGGTGCAAAATGCGCCCGCCGGTCATCATGCCGGATCCGGCGATAATCACCTTCGGCGGCGGGACATTGTTGATGGCCTTTGATTCATCGACGGCGGGCGTGTTTTTAAGATTCTTGAATTGGAAAAGGTGCGGATGTTTTATATAGAGCGTCTTTACTTCATCATTGAAATAATCGTGATATTTTTCAAAAATTTCTGTAACTTTGATAGCCAGAGGCGAGTCCACGAAAAACGGCATCTCCGGGACACGCTTCTCTGCCAGCATCCTATTGCAAAGAAACAGGATGTCCTGCGTGCGCTCCGTGGCGAAGGCCGGAATCATCAGCGTGCCGCGGCGCGCCGCGGTGTCCTCAATCGCGCGTTCCAAAACTAGCTCCCCGTCTTCCGTCACTTGATGCTCGGCGTTGCCATAGGTGGATTCGATCACCAGATAATCCACTTGGTCAACTTGGTCAGACTGCGGCATAAGAAGCGAGGAGTTCGTCCCAAGATCTCCGGAAAACACGATGCGTTTCCCCGCCGCACGGATATCAAGCATGGCCGAGCCGAGAATATGCCCCGCCAAGAGAAACGAGGCGCGAATGTCGCCGACTTTTATCTCCTCATGGTACTTCACGCCCCACCATTGGCCTATGGCTTTTTCAAGATCCCCGGCGGCGTAAGGCGGCTCCTCGCCGCAGGATTCGGCGTCGCGCGAAAGAAGCGGCAAACCATCCTCCAGCATCAGGCGCGAAAGCTCCTTGGTGGGATTCGTCGAATAGATCGGCCCGCGAAACCCCGCCTTGACCAACTTCGGAAGGCGGCCGATGTGATCAGTATGCGCATGCGTTACGAACACCGCGTCAATTTCAGCCGCATCAAACGGAAATGATTTTAAGTTGTCCGACTCACAGAAGCGCCTCCCCTGAATTAGACCGCAATCAACCAAAATCTTGGTGGTTTCGGTCTCAACAAGAAAACAGGCGCCCGTCACCTGCCCCGCCCCGCCGTAAAACGAAATGGATAACTTCGAAGCCATACCGCTATTCTACCCCAGACCCGCCCCAACCAAAAACTCTTACAGCGCGAAATCTAAAGCCTGTTCATTCGGCAGAGAGAACGTAAACCACCACCGGACAATTCTACTTGTCCGTCCGAAGTCCTTAGATATAGTCGGGACGAAGGAGGATGGGATTGTCTAGTGCGCAGTTATAATGATCTGGGCTCTGCAAAATGAGCCGTGGCGAACTATTCCAATTTTTCCTTGATGCTATGCCACGAAACAACCGTCGCCCAATTCGAAACGACTGATTTTAATACCATCTCTTTATCCTCGACTCTGCCGCTGTAGTGATCCACGCCCTCCTCGAGAACCGCTGGGTAATAACCTCGCCACGATAACTCCTGAAGCGTACTAAGAACACAGCAATCAATGGTGAGACCAAAGACAACGGGGGTAACCTCGCCTGGTTCGCCGACATTGTCTTTAAGCCACCTGCCAAACTTTGCTGGGTCTTGATATGGCAATCCGGGTTTTTTATTCGGAGCGCCGATATTCTCTCGCAACCAAATCGGTGAGTTCATACATTTTAACCACTCTGCTTCCACTAGCTCTCTCGGAACTATTGATGCATACCCCCACGTCCCGGGGGCACAGCTTTCGTCTTTATCTCCTGGGCGCGGTTGGCGATAGTCAGAAATGATTTCGTTAACCCTTATATCCCTCTCTTTGAGAAACGGAAAAAGTGTTTCTTTTAGAAACGAAACTGAAGCTTTGGGCGTATAGTGCTTGCCGCCTTCAGTAGTAAAATCGTTTTGGAGATCTACGCTAAGAAATGAAAAGTGACCCATGTATCCAACGTCCTCGAGAGCCTGCCTGCCGCCTGCCTGCCGGTAGGCAGGGTAGGCGGGGATTTTCACCCCCACACTTATGCGTCCCTACGAGGACTCGAACCTCGATTTCAGCCTTCGGAGGGCTGCGCTCTATCCATTGAGCTATAGGGACATAAGTGTGGGGGTGAGTCTCTGACCTCTTCCTTCGGAGGGAAGCGCTCTATCCAAACTGAGCTACGAGGACTCTCCTTCGCTCCGAATTATATCGGAGCTTCCCTCTTTCGCTAAAGCTACAGAGGGCAGGCGGAAGATTTCCGCTTTGCCCTCCGAAAGTTTACTGAAGGAGGGAAGCTCAAATCCGCATTTGAGCGTAGGAGGGAGCTACGAGGACTCGATGACGAGGAAATTAGTACCTAGTACCTAGGAAGCTAGAAAAATCCATACTAGACGCTAAGTTCAAAATCTAAACTTCCTTAAGTATTTGGAATTTCCGCGACTATGTGTGTCTATCCGCCACCACCGATGCGCCGAAAGAACTGGGCTTAATCACCGCCGTGAAGTTAAATCCGCGGATCATGCCCACCACCTCGTCCACAAAGGTCCTGGAAAGACCCTTTTCGCCGACATCAATGTGAATCTGATCCTGCCAGAAAATATCCTCGCCCAGCATCTCGCGGAGCCTCCCGCGAAGTTCCTGTGCCAAAGTAATCGAGCTGATGGCTTCGGCGTAAATCCGGTCGCGCATGTGATGAAAGAGTTTTGATTCCTGCCGCAGATAAAAATATCTCCCGCCGTTGCCCACGCGCCTGACGGTAAGCGCCGTGACAATCGAAACCGGCCGCTCGTCAAAACCGGCGGAGTCTGACCCGACAATAATCTCGTATCGGTGCGCCGGTTTTTCCTTGATATATCCCCCGATTTCTTCAAGCACCTCCGTTAAAGAAAGCGCTCTTGGATAGCTTGCGGATATGAATAATTTTGGTTCGTCTAACATCTAAGAAAAAAGTTGGTTTTGGCGGCTAACTGCGGCCGCGGGCAATCTCTGCCAAGTGACGGGAATTTTGCGTAACTCCGAACCGTAGCGCGGCTCTATAAGAATATGCCCATGGCGGACGCCGTGATCATAGAGCTCCTTCGTGAGCTTCACGTCATCAAGACAGTAGCGTTTTAGTTCATCAAGCTTGCCCTCGCGGAACCACCGAATGGCTTCTAGCCCGTGCCCGGATTTTTGCACACCCAAGGTCGCTTTGGCAAGGTCATCAAGCTTCGGCCGAAACCCGAGATGCCCCGCCGGGTCCAGTATTAAATCCAAGGTGGGCAGATTTTTTAGCACCACCGACTTCATATATGGCTGCAGCACCGGGTAGTCAAAGTGCCGGATGTTATACCCGATCACGCGCCGGGCCCGCGAAAGCATATCCTCGAAAGCGTCGAGCTCATCTTCGGCGAATATGCGAAACTCCTCGGTACCGTAGGAGTAACAACCAAGCACCGAAACGCCAAGCCCGCCAAAATTATTCCGATCGGCCAGATCGGAAAAAGCACGCTGCGTCTCTAGATCAAAAACTATTTCGTCGTTCACCATGCGCGGGACACAAAAACCTTAACACACTAACGTGTTTTGACAATTACTGGATCCCCCGGCTGAATATTGTGCCGTTGCACAAACCCCGCGGGAACTTCAAGCACCTGATCCACCGGAACCGGTGAAGAGTAGAGTGAAAGCGCCGCATCGGGAGTGCCCTCGGCGGGGGGCTGTAAATTCTCTGCAGCCCCCACCACCGTCCGCGAACGAATCCAGATAATATCAATTGGGAAAAGCATGTCCTTCATCCAGAAAGTCTCCCGCGACGGCCTTTCAAAAACAAAAAGCATGCCTTCTAATTCGCCGAGAAACTGGCGGCTGGAAAGCCCGCGCGCGCGCAAAAACGGCGATGAAACCACCTCCGCCGCAACCGCGGTGCCGCCCACAATCACCGGAGTGCCGCCGAAAGTCTGCACGCTCTCCTTGGCGGAAAAGTAGACAAAACCAATGAAAGCCGCCAGCAAAAGCGCCAATATCGAGAGAATGAAAATTTTAAAATGCCGATACTCGATATCCATAAGCTAAAATCAGGAAAACCGGCCTGAAGCAAAAATACGCCAAGCGACCAGCGCCTTACCTGCCGGCTAGCCAGTTGGATAGAATTTTCAGATACTCGGGCTTGCGCTCAAGAATCGTGGTGCCGTGCCCCGCGTCGTCAAAAAGCTCGAGCTGTTTTTCGCCGTTGACTTTTTCAAAAAGCTCATTAGCGCTCGCCGCCGAGTATTCATCTTCGCGCGAAGCCAGAAAGAAAAAATGGGCCTTGCCGCCAAACTGTCCGGCCACCGCCTCGGCGGAAACCCCGCGGTACTCAAGTCCGGGAGAAAGCAAGATCAGTGATTTTATTTCTGGATGCGAAGCAGCGTAGAAAAATGCCAGGTTAGCCCCAATGGAGGCGCCGGCAATATCAATTTCTTTCATACCACGCTTTTCCAAATGCTTCACCGCCGTTTCGACATCGTGAATACTCGCTCGATGCTCGGCGTCACTGAAATTGTTATAGTCGAGCGCCCCCAGTGAGCCAACAATCGATTCGCCGTGCCCCCGAAGATCAATCGCCAAAGCCGAGAACCCATCAGCCACCAGCTGATTGGCGAACGAAACCCAGGAAGCCCTGGTTGACGGCATCATGTGTAAAAGCAGGACCGCCTTTTCGCCGCCGCCTTCATAATAGTCGCCGACAACCGTGACTCCATCCTCTGTCAAAAAAGAAACTTTCTCGTTCATATAGAATATATCTCATTATACCACACCCAATCAGTAGATTTTCTTTTCGTAAAACCCTCTCTGAAAGTCGGGGAAAGCCCCCGCCCTTATCGCCTCGCGAGCTTGGCGCACCAAATTGTTGATGAAAGTCAAATTATGAATTGTCGCCAGGCGCTTGGCTAAAAGCTCTTTTGCCCGAAATAAATGATGAAGGTAGCTTTTCGTGAAATGCGCGCACGTGTAGCAACCGCAGCCGTCTTCGAGCGGCGAAAAGTCTTCGCGGTACGGAGCATTTTCAATGTGCAACCGACCGCGGCTGGTATAGATCGTAC
>CAYRYI010000004.1:0-12880 GCA_964428455.1 uncultured Candidatus Saccharibacteria bacterium | reverse complement strand
CCGTTCCGGGCTTCGCGCGTCGGCGAGACACAATCAAAAAGATCAACACCCTCCGCGATGGCTTCTATCGTTTCTTTCGGCGACCCGAGACCCAGAGCATGCACGGGTTTTTCTTTCGGCAAATGTGCCAGAGTCCAATGAAAAACTGTCGCAATATTTTCTTTTTCTGAAAGATCGACTCGCCCGCCAATGCCAAACCCGTCAAATGGGAGCGCAGCGATCTGTCTAGCGCTCAACTCGCGGAGGTCCAGATAGTCGCCGCCCTGGATCACACCGAAGATTGCTTGGTCGCCCCGAGTCTTTGCCTCGAGCGATCGTTGGGCCCAGCGGGTTGTGCGCTCGACTGCTTCTTTCTGATACTCGTATGGCCAAACCGGATCGGTGCATTCATCAAAAGCAAAATATATATCAGCGCCAATGTCCTCCTGAATCTGTACGGAGATCTCCGGGCTTAGCTCGAGCGTTTGCCCGTCGCGCGGCGACTGAAAAACAACTTTCTCGTCAGTAATGGTGAATCTGCGCGGCTCTCTGGGATCTCCATCAATATCAGGCGGCGCATCGCCCGGCATGTAATCTTTTTCTCCATTTTTTCTCCCCCTACCGTGACCTAATGAAAAAACTTGGAACCCGCCGGAGTCGGTCATGGTGGGCCCGTTCCAGCTCATAAATTTGGCGAGCCCCCCGGCTTTTTGAATCACCTCATGCCGCCCTTCGAGATATAAGTGGTAGGTATTGGCAAGCACAATCTGCGATCCGGCGGCGCGAATTTCATCCGGCGTTAAAGTCCGCACCGACGCTAAAGTCCCAACCGTCACAAACGCCGGCGTTTCAATGACACCATGTGAGGTTTCTAACGAAGCAACACGCGCCCGTGTCTTTGTATCTTTGACTTGGATCTTGAATGTCATCGCGGGCATAACTCTTTGCTTAATCCTCCATCTATGCTATAGGAATAGTGCCTCTTAACTCAACCAGACACGCCTAACGCTTACCACTCACGATGGGGAGTCCGCAAATGACTCGAGAGCAAGATCTTTCAGTGCGAGAACTTCTGGTGAATACCTTCGAAGAAGTGCGCCGAATCACAGGAAGCCCCGAGGTCGAACTGCCTAAACCGGTGTATTCGGAGATCGCGAACGACAGCGACCACCACCGCATGCGCGAAGGCTTCATGGAGTACAAAACAGTCTGCTTCTTTGCAAATTTCAAAGGAAAGCATTGGCTCTTCGCTCGGGGCGAGTCCTACGGCGACTACCCCGCACGTCCGTTTGACAGCGACCTGATCGCGATCCCAATCGGGACCGCAGTGTCCCTCGCGGTCACTCTCGAGTGCATCGTGACAGAAATCGCTCGCGGCGCCTACTTTCACAACACGCTCGTTTGCGGTCTCACCAACGGCCAACTGACGGCCCGAAGCAGTAGCCGGTTCCTCGGCGAGCCCATACGGTCATCGCTTGCGAGATTCGTGGAATTCGTATCCCAGAGGCTAGAAGTTGATCGTGACATTTTTCTGGCCTCAACGCTTAATCGACTAACCATCAAGGCGGCTCGCTACCGCAAGGAGTTGGTGCCGATACTGGCCCAGGCGATCCTCCACACACTTTCCTGCTAGGTCGAGAGAACTAACTCCGACCACGCCGCGCGGCCTCCGCGCGGCGTTTTTCGTAAAAAAGCGGAAGCCACGTCTGACGTGGCGGAGCGCGAGGAGAGACGCGAGAACCCTCCGCGTAGCGGAGGTTCCCGTCTTCGGGCATGGTGCGACCCGCCGATGAGGCGGGTCGAGAGCGAGCGCGGAGGTGAGGCGAGAATCTCGCTGGGATTCTCGCCGATTTCCAAAAGACGGAGCAAGCTCTTATTCAATCTCGTATGTGAGCGTTACAAACGACTTGATCTCATTCTGCCCGACCTGGATATCCGGCGCCGGGCCGCCTCCGCCCATGCCTTTGGCGTAGGCCGCATCGCCAAAATAAATCGGCGGCTGTCCACCGGTGTTCTCGGAGTAGTTCACCATGCGCACCAATTTGACGCCAAGCTCCCCGGCCAACTTCTCGGCATTGGTCTTGGCTTCGTTAATCGCCTGCTGGCGCGCTGTTTCGCGCGGCTCCTTGGGATCATCAACCGTAAACTGCAGGCCGGAAACCTCGTTGGCGCCCTCACCGACGGCGCCGTTTAAAATCACGCCGACCTTCGCCAAGTCGCGGATCTTTACCTGAATCTCCTGCCGGATGGTATATCCCAAGAACTCTTGGCCGCTTTGCGAATAGTTGTAACGAGGATAGATCGAATAATTTATTGTCTTCACGTCCTCGTCCTTCACGCCTTGGGACTTAACAAATCCGATAACGGCATTGGCGATATTCGAGTTGCGGTCCTGAATTATTGCCAAGTTCGTCGGCCCCGCTTCCGACGAGATGGTCATCTGCACCGTCGCCACATCCGCCCGCACGAAGGTCTTGCCCTCGCCGGAAACCGTGATGGAGCGCGTGGTATTGGGATTGGATCCAATAAACTTGTAGGCCTTAATCTGCCCAACGCCCCAAACCGCCGCGGCAAAAGCCAGTGCGATCATCAAGACGGCTTTAAGGCCAGAACGCGACTTAATATACTCTAAACCCATTTGGTGTTCTTCGTTCATAAGCCAATTCGTAAAACGGGATTATGTTATTAATACTTTATCAATATACCGACAACTGCCGCTCAAAGCAAGAAAAAGGGGCGGCTTGGATGGGGCAAGCCGCCCCGAGGCGCACATCGAGGCGATCAGCCTCTGATGGATCGGCGTCGTAACCTCCTTTCAGAGAGGGGGTTAGCCTCCCGTCTGCGTCGGATCACCTCCTTGCGAACCGCCTTAAGGGATTCCGCTTCGACCACTTGGCTCTCTTGGCCTTCATCTGGCGCTTCCGGACAACCCACGCGATCGAGATAGGTCATCACCTCCCGGGGCACTTGTGGAGTTTGCAACTCCTACAAAATCCCCGTGTGACTCCTCCTTTCGCGAAAATGAAAGGTTTATGCTTTCATGATAAAACTCTCACGCGTTTTTTGAACCCCTCTTTTTCAACAGCTGCATTTTGGTACCCCCGGCGCTCGGCGGCCGATAGTACTTACTTCCCTTTAATTTATCCGGTAGATGTTGCTGGTCAACTTTGGCGTTTTTGAAGTCATGCGCGTATTTGTACCCTTTATGATACCCCAGCTCTTTCATTAAATTCGTAACCGCGTTTCGCAGATGCAGCGGGACCGGTAACGCGCCGTGTTCTTTAGCGTCCTCGAGCGCCGCCAAAAGTCCTTTGTATGAAGCGTTCGATTTCGGGGCTGACGCCAAATATGTCGCTCCGTGCGCCAAATTGATCCCTGCTTCCGGCATCCCGACGTGCTCCACGGCCTCGGCCACGGCGATCGCTACCACCAGCGCCGTCGGCAGGGCGTTCCCGATATCTTCCGAGGCAAAAACAATCATGCGCCGGGCGATAAACCGCGGGTTCTCGCCGCCCTCGATCATACGCGCGAGCCAATACAAAGCGCCGTCCGGATCGGAGTCGCGCATGGACTTAATGAAAGCCGAGATGACATTATAGTGCTCCTCGCCATTTTTATCGTAACGGATGGCTTTTTTCTGCAGCGCTTCTTCTACCATCTTTGTTGTAATCTTTACATCTTTTGTAGCACTTTTGTCCATCGTCTTATTCTCTAATTCGCGCGAATTAGAGAATAAGATATCTGGGGCGGAAAGTACGATAAATTCCAACGCGTTTAGCGCCACTCGCGCGTCACCGTCGGCAAAGCCAATCAAGACCTGCATCGCATCGGGGTCAAGTTTAGCGCCGCGCTTTCCCAGTCCGTAATCGCCGTCAGTCAAAGCGCGCCTGATAATTTTACCCAGAGCCCCGTCGGTCAGGGGTTTTAAAACAAGCACCAGCGAGCGTGACAAAAGCGGCGAATTGATTTCAAAAGACGGGTTCTCGGTCGTAGCACCTATCAAAATTATCGTGCCGTTTTCGACAGACGGCAGGAAAGCGTCCTGCTGGGCCTTGTTGAAACGGTGGATCTCGTCAACGAATAAAATTGTTTTTCGTTTTTCAAACTTAAGACGCCGGGTTGCCTCTTCGATAATTTTTCGCAGTTCCGGCACGCCCGAGGTGGCAGCAGAAAACGGCCGGAAAAACGCCTTGGTTTTTTCGGCGATGATGCGAGCGAGCGTAGTCTTACCTGACCCTGGCGGGCCCCATAAAATTACCGATCGCAAATCGTCGTTTTCGATGGTAGAGCGGAGCGGTTTGCCTTTGCCCACGATTTCTTCCTGCCCGAAAAAATCGGCGAAATCCCGCGGGCGCATGCGCTCGGCCAGTGGCTCCATGCCCTCTATGTTGCCGTCAAATAAATCAGGCATTGTGACATAGTTATACCCTTCCTGCTGAAGAGAAACAACAAACCGCGCCGAGCTAAGCTCGGCGCGGTTCGGCATCCATTAAAATTTCCGTTAAAGTTAAGCTTTCTTTTTGGCGGATTTCACCCGTGACTTGTGGGCAAGCGTGTTTTTCGCGACTTCTGGCGCAGCGTCTTGCGACACGACTGGTTCAACTTTCGGCCCTGCCTGCGAGACCTTTGGTTTATGAAACATCTCTATCAATGCTTTAATCTTATCTGCCGCTTCCGGCGTATCGTTAAACTGGCGGCGAATCATCGCCTTTTGGTTTCTGATATGTCGGCGCAGCCCCTTGGATAATCTAGGCACGGTAACCATAACCTAACGAGACTAACAGGTTTACTTCAATCCAGCAACCGCAGCACGTCGCCGGTCTATGGCTGAAAGTATGGATTCTCTAATACCCTCGGTTGAATAGCCGTATGTTTTGTATCCGCCGATGGCCGCCGCGCCATCCTCGGGCTTCTCCGGATCAATGTAAGTGTCGTGAAAATCGGAGCCGGCGCTTCTCAATATGTTGTACTTTTCCGCCAGCATCTGCAAAAATTCCGTATCGTCTTCAGTAAAATTGCCGATAACCTCGATTCCATCAAGTCCGAACCGCAAAAACACGAGAAGCGTCTCCTCGACTAACTTGTAATCTTCCGTGGGAATTGTGGGATGCGACCAAATGGCAATCCCGCCCGCTTGATGAATCACGCTAATCGCCCGCCGGGCCTCGAGCGGCACGTGATGCACATAGGCCTTGGCATTATTCGCAATATATGAACTGAAAAAATCTTTCCGCGTTTTGATTCCCTCCATAGCGAGTTTCCCAGCATTGGCTGGGTTTTCCATCACCGCCTCAGCAATATGGGGGCGCGCCACCACTCCCGCCGCCCGCTGCCTAACCTCTTTGTAATCAACGGCAAAACCGAAACTTTGCAATTTATCCACCATGGCCTTGGCGCGATGCTCGCGCTCGCGCTGGAGCTCGGAAAGAAGCTCGCCGAGCACGGGGTGCTTGTAATTGATCCCCAGCCCCAGAATATGAATCCCGTGCCCGCCGTGATTACAAGACATCTCGATCCCGGGGATTACCTCCATGCCGAACTCCCCTCCGGCGGCCTTGGCTTCGTCCACGCCGCCGATGGTGTCGTGATCGGTGATAGCAAGCGAGGTCACACCGTTTTCCTTTGCCATCCTAACGCAATCGCGCGGCGAAAATTTGCCGTCGGAGGCCGTTGTCTGAATCTGAAAATCTATCATCTTAAAGGAAAAAATCCGAGATGAAAATTAAAGAACCGCAGCGCGCAATTCCACCTCCAGCCGTTCGGGTGTTTTTCGAATTCCCTCACTTAAACAATGAATGTGGTCGATCTCTTCCTCGAAACGCTCGACGGTCTTCCCGACAAGCTCGCACTCGATTTCATTCGGTCCCAGCTCGATTATATCCATAGCGGAGAACACGGCGCCCTGCATCTCGCACTCAAACGCGGCGTGGCGCAAAAAATTAAGCAGGGTCTCTGCCCAATTATCACCGCGAATATGAACTCTGACTCTTACTGCCTTTCCGCTCGAAGGCGCCACATCCGGCCGCATGACTGCCGCGAGCCCTAGGAGCGCACGCGAAAAAAGCTCGCGCTCATCGCGTCCCCAGACGCGCAACCGAAAACCCCTCACTCCCTCTGTAATGTCGTAACCGTCTTTCATAAGTAACTTAAGTAACTACTGTATCATAACTTTTCCTCCACCTTTTATGACAGTACCGATTGGAAAAACTCGCTCCGTCTTTGATAATGCCGCCATAATCGGATTTTCCAATTCATTGGGCACAATTATAACGAATCCAATTCCCATATTAAACGTATGAAACATCTCATGCTCTGAAATTCCGGCTTTTTCTCTGATCTCGCGAAAAATCGAAGGGATCGGCCATGCATCATTTTTAATTACGGCGTTAAGCCGCCCCGGCAAGATACGCCGGATATTGTCGTGAAGCCCGCCACCTGTAATATGCGCCAAGCCGTGAACTGTAAATTTCTTAAGTATCGGCAAAATACTCTTGACGTATATGCGCGTCGGTACTAAAAACTCTTTCCGGGGTTTAAAAACACGATTAATCAAACTAAAGCCATTGGCATGAAGTCCGGAAGATGCCAGTCCTATTAGCGCGTCTCCCTCGCGAATATTTTTTCCGTCAACCACGGCGTGCCGCTCCGCGACACCCACCGCAAAACCCGCAAGCCCCAAACGTTTACCTCCATATGTGCAGAGCATCTCGGCGGTTTCGCCGCCAACCAAAGCCGCGCCCGAGAGTTTGGCGCCCCTGGCCATGCCCCGAATCAACGGATACAATAATTTTCTCTGGTCGCGCCCGAGGCCGATGTAGTCAAGAAAGAACAGCGGCTCGGCGCCCATCGCCAATACGTCATTGACGTTCATGGCGACAAGATCAATGCCGATGGATTCAAGCTTGTTAAGTTTAAGCGCCATCGTTAATTTCGTCCCGACCCCGTCAGCACTGGAAACCAAGATCGGATTTCGATACTTGCGGAGCTGAAAAAGCGCCGCGAAGGGGCCGATGTCCGCCAAAACCTCGGGGCGGCGCGTAGCACTTACAAGCTTTCTAATCTTCGGGACAATCGCGTTGGCGAATTTTAGGTCAACGCCCGATTTTTTGTACGATATTTTTTTACCCATTGTTGAACCCCGATTTCGTATCCCTCGTCACTTTTTATTTGTTGCTTGTATCTTTCTCTCCAGTTCTTCCCGCGCCGCCATTCGATCATCCCACGGCACGCGCATCCCGCCAGCAGCCGCGATGGATGATTCGGATCCCTTGCCGGTGATAATCACGGTGTCTCCAGGCCTGGCGGCCGCGATGGCCCCGCGAATAGCGATTCTTCGGTCCTCGATAATCTCGCATGAGGCATTACGCATTTCTACTCCCCCGCGCACCTCTTCCATTATGGACCGCGGATCCTCGTCATACGGATCCTCGTTTGTGATTATGATATGTGAGCAATATTCTCCGGCGATCTTGCCCAGCTCCGGCCGCTTCCATTTGTCCCTGCCGCCTCCCGCCGCCCCCAAAACGCAAATCAGCCGCTTTTCTCTGTCTTTCGTTTCTTGCCCGCCCGCCATAGCTTTAGCGACGGCGGGTCTTTCGTCTTTTCCGCTAAGCGTTTCGTAAACCTGCCGCAAGGCATTGGGCGTAAACGCATAATCCACGATCACGCGGAACGGTTCTCTTTGGATTTCCTCCATCCGCCCGGGCGCGCCGCGAAACTCGGCAAACGCCTTTCGCATCGTATCGTGCGAAATACCAAACGTCTCGCCAACCGCAATCGCGGCTAATACATTTTCAGCGTTAAACTTCCCTGCGAGCGGCGCAAAAATTTCCCAATCGCCACCAAAATGAAGCTGGATTCCTGATTCATTTATCTCATATTTCACAGGCACAATGACTCGTAATTCTTGCTTCGTGCTTCTTGCTTCTTGCTTCTTGTCCCTTGTCGCTTGTATCTTGTCTCTTCCCTCCAGCGTATAACCGATATATTCTTTCGCTGGAAAAGATAAAAAGTATTCGGCGTTTGTATCCGCCAAATTGACAACCGAAACTCCTAGACCGCCAAGCGCGCGAAAAAGTTCGCCTTTAGCTTTTTTATAATTTTCAAATCCGCCGTGCGCTTCAATATGCTCCGGCGTTAAATTTGTTAGAACTGCCGCAACAAACCGGATGTATTTATGACGGAACTGCTTGATGCCCTCGGATGTAACTTCGAGAATTACATGTGTAGTACCCGCCCGTTTAGCGTCCCTCAAAAACTTCTGCACGAAAAATCTGCCCGGCATCGTCATCTTGAACCGGTTCTCGATGACCTTCCCGCCGATCTTAAACCGTATGGATGAAAGTGAGGCGGTCTTAAAACCCGCGGCGATAAAAAGCGCGTCCAGCATCTCAACTGTCGTTGACTTGCCGTTGGTTCCCGTAACTCCGATGACCGTAAGCCCCCGCGACGGAAAGCCATAAACGAGCGCCCCTAAAAGCGCCAGCGCCCAATGATAAAACGGTTGGAAAAAATCGAATACCGGTTTGGGAATAATGTATGTCCGCAAAAAATAAAAAATTTGGTCGAGCATATACGAGAGTAACTCTACTATAGATAGTCTCGCCAAAAAGAAGAAGCCCTCGGCTCGTCCCGACGCAAAGTCGCGGACAAGCCGAGGGGGCAGGGGGTTAAAGAGCCAGAGTCACCGAAGTTCAGACGGTCACAGTGGCAGAGGACCTGCCTGCCGTCAGGCAGGATTGCGGGAGAACACCCGGTCGCCGACGTACCACCTGAACCGGCCCGCGACCGAGCCCGCAAACACGCGCCAACCGCCGAACTCGGAGTGCCAGCGGACGCCCACCGCACGGGTGAGGCCAGGCGCATAGAAGATGTTCCCCCAGCCATCGTTCAGGAGCGTGCCGGGTTCACCGTTCGACTGCTCGCACAACAGCCAGTAGATCTGGCGGAGGAAGATGGCGAGGTCCGGACGGTTGCCGAGCGAGGCGAGAATCGGGCGGTCGAGCTCCGAGCGCGTGAGCCGGGAGTAGCTCACTACGGCCTCGGCGGTCGGCTGTTCGACCATCGGGAGGAACCACTCCTCGAAGTTGTCGCCGAGGTACGCGATGCGGACCCCCGGCTTCGCCTTCTGGCCGTAGTTGAGGACGAACTTCTCCCGGGCGTTGAAGCGATCAGCGAGCGCCGGGATGGTAACCGTGCCAACCGGCTCGAGGAGCGGCGGCACGGGCTTTGGGGCTACGGCCTTGCTGTTGCGCCCCAGGATGGTCGCGAAGTTGGGCTTCTCCTTGATGACCTGGAACACCTCGATTACCTCTTCGTAGTCGCGGTTTCCATCCCGCGCCATCTCGAGGATTCCCGTCGTGAGATCAAGGAGCCGCGCCTTCTGATCGGTTGTCGCGATCGTTGCCGTCGGTCTTCTCCTCTCATCCGGTTATCGCGGATGATATGGCTCCACCGCGTGCTACCCCGCACCATGCGGGTTTTGGTGTACCTGTGGTTACAGCTTTCAACCCACTTTCAGCTTAAAATAAGCTAAAAGCTGTAACCATTCGATATGCTCATGGCGAGCCAGATCGTAAGCCTGCCTGCTGGTGGCAGGTATAAATCAAAGTACTACAGAATGGCAGTATTATATACTTCACGATAAGCTCTGTCAATGTTTTGCACGGAGAGTTCAAGAAAACAATCTGGCACCGCATTATCCTTATTCCAATGTTCTTAAGAACATTGGAATAAGGATAATAGCAAACACGGAAACCTCGATCTTTCTTTAAAACAGGATACAAGATCTAACATTCTCATATTCTGCAGAATATGAGAATGTTAAATTTTTAGAATATTAGATCGAGATGAAATATAAAATTTGTCACCGGAATCGCCGAGCGAGAATATAGAGCCTATACCAAAACGGCCGCAGGACAATATCAAACGCCGCGGGGAATGTTTTTCTCTTGCCGCCAAATCCCCTTTTAAATCGCGTTACGCCCGGCCAGCGCGCTTCGTCAATCCCCCAGAGATCATACGTTCGGCATCCGCGGGACTTTGCGGCCTGAATTACTTCCCAATGCAATAAATACGGCGCCATCAGGTGGCGCATGGAATAATCCGATGCGCCGTGGAGATACGTCGCCGTGCCGCCGTAGAAATTCACAATCGCCGCCGCCGCCAGCCGGCCATCATACCTCGCTTCAAAAATGACATTCTCATATTCTGCAGAATATGAGAATGTCATTAATAGATTTTGATAATGTGATTGAGGATGCAAGTGAAAGCGATCTCGTCCAGCAGTTTGACGCAGGAGTTTATAAAAATCACTTATAGCTTCACCGCTTTTTTCTTTTCTAATGACTAGGCCATGCTTTTCCGCCAGCCGGATGTTGTAGCGCGTCTTAGGATGCATGGCGATCAATAATTCTTCGTCGGATTTTGTAAGATCAATCAAAATTGTCTCTTTGGGTTGTAAGTTAGGTGCGGAGCGGATAGCGTATAGCGGAGAGCGGATAGAGAGCTCGACGAGCGGCTCTATGCGAAAAAATATTGCCCCGGTTGATTCACTGAATTTTGCGACTGATTCAAAAAACTTTTCCTGATTTCGGATAACCGGACGCGGCGCGTAGTAATAATCAAAATCGAAAGGCAACCGGTGCCGGAAAAAATAGCACGCCTCGTTGCCAAACTGAAGACGATGGGCCGCCCGCCCATCGCGCTCCTGAATTTCAGCCCATTCACGAGATTGTAGAAACGACGTCATGCTTTCTTTAAAAATACTGCGGGCGCACAGATATAACCATTTATTATCTATTCTACTATTCGCGCGAATTAGAGAAGACGAATTAAACTCTTGGGGATAGGACTGGGACGCGCAGTGAGACGGTAGAACATCTGCAAGCTGCGTTGGTCGCGCGTCACGATTTCTGCGGCCGACAGAACGCCCAGATGCTTTGATGTGGCCTTCACGGACAATCGAATCGCTCCAGCAATTTCCCTGACTGACGCCTCGGCGTTTCTCTTCAAATACTGAATAATTGCAACACGCCGGCGATTCGCAAAAGCTTTGAGCGAGCGCTCCAGTTTATATTCGTTCATAATTATAGAACTATAAATGATGAATGATGCGCCATGCCGGGTGGTAATATGAGTGACAGCATAAAGTGCATCACAAAACTATTCTACCATTCGCGCGAATTAGAGACAAGAATATCTACTGTTTATGTTCTATGTTCACTGTCTACGGTGAGGAAAATCGGGAACTTCAAAAATTTCGGAAACTTAGGTATGGCCTCCGAGTTTTTTTAGCGCTTGCGAGACTCGCTTCTCAATGGAAATGGAGTCGTCGCGGACGGAAGAAAGAGCTTGGCGCGCCTCCTCGCGGGAGTAGCCGAGCGAGATTAGAGCGTCCAGCGCATCAGCCTCATCGCGAAGCGCCGGATGCTCGCCTACCGAAACGCCGCGCCCTGACATTTTTTCGCGAAGCTCCAAGACAATTTTTTCCGCCGTTTTTCTGCCGATGCCCGAAACTTTAGTTAGATATCCGGTATCGCCCGCGGCTATCGCGCGGCGCAATTGATCGAGCCCGCCGGCGCCAAGAATCCCGAGAGCCCCCCGCGGCCCGATGCCAGAAATCGCAATCAGCATTTCAAATAATTCAAGCTCGGCGGGATGCATAAAACCGTAAAGCTCAAGCGCGTCCTCCCGCACGTGCTGGTGCGTATAGAGGCGAATTTCTTCGCCGACATTCGGAAGCTTCATCATTCCGTCCGCCGACAAAAAGACGCAATACCCCAAGCCGCCGACTTCGATAGTCACCGATTTTTCGCCGCGCGAAGCTAAAATCCCAGAAATGGAAGCAATCATAATAATAACTTCAGTATATCCCAGACCTTTATAAAAAGAAGAAGCGGGAACCATCCAGCTACGAATGGCCCCCGCTCTGTTCCAGCTTTGCGAGTTGGGCTAGCGACTTCCGGAGTCTCGTCTTCAGCTTCTCTGGGTCAACCAATTCAACCCACCCGATATATCCCTTAGCCTTCGCGAGTTCTTTCGTATCAGCCGTCCCGCGTCTTGCGAGATGGTCAATGAATGCACGCACCCGATCAATGGTATGGCGCGTAGAGAGACCAAGCCGGTCGGGGCGCACCAGCACTTTGGTTACTTCCAGCGCGCCCCAGCGCGCTTCTTGATACCGAATCTTCTTCGGGTGCACCGCGAATCCTGCCTGAATAACAAGCTGCAGAATTGCGCGGCGCTCTTCGGCGGGAATCGGCTTATCTGCCGTTATGGCCACCTCGTCGCAGTAGATCGTCACGCGGTAGCCTCGCTCCGCCGCTAGGCGCTCCAAGCTCTTGAGAAGATTGAGCACGACAAGGTTGAAGAGAAGCGGGGACGAAGGCGAACCCTGACACAGTCGGCCGCGATAGGTTGCGAGTCGAGCGATGAAATTTGCTTCTTGGCGGCCAAGCTTTGCATGCCAGCGAAGGGCGGTTGCGACACGCTCGCGTCTCACTGATGGAAATGCGTCCGCGAAATCGAGCGTAAAGAGTGCGGTATTCCCGATGTGGTCTCGCGCCGCCGTAAGGTTCGAACGGCGCGGGAGAAAACCGTGCATCGCGATGGGCCAAGCAAAGTCGCTACCGAGTTTGCGAAACCACGAGTTGCCCAAGTTAAGAAGATGCCGATGAATTGCGCGCTGAACTTCCTTCACCACTGGCGGCGGGACGTGAAGGACTCGAATCCGAGGCCTGCCTTCTGCATCCTTACCGGGCTTCTTTCTGGTACGTCGCTGGTACTGGCCCTTTTCTTGCAAGGCCTGCTCGATTAGAGCAGGTTCAACTGCGAGAAGTTGCGCTGCTCGAGAAACGAGTTCCTGCTCCATTTGAGCATCACCTCTCTTTTTATTACGTTG
>CAYRYI010000003.1:8607-20171 GCA_964428455.1 uncultured Candidatus Saccharibacteria bacterium | reverse complement strand
ATTAAACCCTTCGTCTCGATCGATTAACCTCCACCGCGGTATATTAAGGGAGCTCTTCTTATTATCAGAAGTAATGTAGCGGGTCTTTCTTTCCACCATGACCCTGCCCACGACTCCCTGGCCAATCTTCACCCGATCGGTTTTATTAAAGTAACGAATATAGAGACCATCGAGTCCGGCCGACGCCTCGATCTTCATGAATTGAGTTTTTTCCTCAACCGTCCATATCGCCACCGCCTCCGCGCCCAATTCCTTCAGCAGTTCTTTCAACAGGGACCGCAAAACCTCCTCGATGTCTCGGGAGGCAAGATTAAAAGACCGGGATAAATTGTTTACCAGCCGCAGCCAATGCGATGCCGCTTGAATCTCTTTATGACGAACCATTGTTTTCTATTATAGTCTGTTCTTGCTATTATAAGAAGTGTCATATTGAAAATTGCCCATGAAAGAAACCATTAGACTCGGCTTTATCTCGGGACTCTCCGGGGTGTACGGCTGGTCAGCGCAAGACCAGCTGCGCGGGATAACGTTAGCCGTCGAGCAGATTAATTCCGGAGGAGGAATTTCGGGAAAGAAAGTGTCAATCATCTCGCGAGACGACACCAGCGATCCAAAAAAAGCAGCCGAAGGGACGCGCTACCTTATCGAAAAGGAAAAAATTGATTTTATGGTTGGGGGGCTGTCCGCCGGAACCCAGCTTTTCATCAACGAAGAAATGAAAAAGGCGGGGCTGCTTTTCATAAGCATTGGCCAATCAAACGAGATCACTACGGCTAAACATCTCGGACCCTATACCTTCCATGAAGCGCTCACCCCCTACATGACGGTTCAGGGAATGGGCAAGTGGGTTTTTGCAAATCTGGGGAAAAAAATATTCATTGTAATGTCCGATTACGAATGGGGATGGCATGTCTTAAGCGCGTACGAGCTTCTTGCTAAAGAGGCCGGCGCCCAAATAGTCGGCGTGGCCAAAATTCCGTTCCCAGCTAAAGCCTCAAATGATTTTTCCAAACACTTCCCGGTTATTTTGAAAGCCAAGCCCGAGGTGTTGATCGCAGCGAATTTCGGCGCGGATCAGCTCAAGTTTATTGAGGATGTGAACACAGCCGGACTGCAAAGAAAGATGAGTATCGTAAATACCCTCTCCGAGCTTCCCGTAATGGAGCGCATATCGCCCGAGAAAGCCACCGGGCTTTATTGGGGAGGGCACTTCTATTGGGGGCTGAAAGACATACTTCCGGAAGCAAACAATTTTGTTTCGCTTTACACCAAGCGATTCAATGGCGTCCCCTCGGGATACGCGGCTTACGGATACAGTGGAGCCATGGAGCTTCTTACAGCCGCCAAAAAAGTAAACCGCTATCCTATTAATCCCAAAGCCATCGCCGAGGAACTCGAGGGGAACGCCTATGCCCACTGTAAAGACAAACAGTGGTGGCGGCCTTGTGATCACCAATCAATGCAGGATTATTATATTCTGAAGTTAAAAGGCGCCGAGGATAGAGCGCATCCCCATGACATATCCGAGATTATCGGCGTAACCCCATGGGATCTCGATATGGAAAGATCCTGCCAAAAAACTGGCAACGGCGCGTATCTTTGGGGACATACCAAGTAACCAAGTACGCGGCGGCAAGGATCTCTATTGAGCTCGGTCGAAGTCCTCCCGCGCTTTGCAGCCAAAGTGTAAAAGCAAACCAATATGGCCATAAATCACACTCTCATAAAATCTGCCACCTTGCTTGCGCTCTTGGCGGCGGTCATTTCGGGAACGAATAACTTCGTTACAAAAATCGCCGTAACAGCCGTGGGCGACCCGATTTTTTTCACCACGCTGAAAAACGCAATTGTCGCCTTGGGACTTATCGGAGTAATAATCGCTTGGCGCAAATGGCCCGAAATAGCTGCGCTTTCCCGCGAACAATGGATAAAACTCTTCGCCATCGGCGTTATAGGCGGGGCGGTGCCTTTCGCGCTTTTTTTCACGGGGCTCACTAAAACTAGCGCATTGAACGCGGGGCTGATCCATAAAACCTTGTTTATCTGGGTGATGATTTTTGCCATCCCGATTCTAAAAGAGCGCGTCACCAGGCTTCAATGGCTGGGTATCGGGACGATTTTTGCCGCCAACCTTTTCGTCGGAGGATTCGCCGGATTTAAATACAATGCCGGAGAGCTGATGATCCTTGGAGCCACCATTCTTTGGGCCATCGAAAACATTATCGCTAAAACCGCGCTAAAAGATATCCCAAGCGCCACCGTGGCCTCCGCTCGCATGGTTATCGGTTCAGTAATCCTATCGGGCTTGGTTTTGTGGCAGGGAAACGGAGGATTGATTATGAATCTGAACGCTATGCAATGGGGATGGACGATACTGACAAGCCTTCTTCTCGGCGGCTACGTCCTCGCCTGGTACACGGCGCTTAAATATGCTCCGGCAACATACGTCGCCGCGCTTCTTGTCCCGGCAACGCTTGTCACAAATGCGCTTAGCGCGATTTTTATCACGCGCACCATGGCTCTCCCGCAACTGGCAAGCTCGGCACTATTTATCTTAGGCACTGTGCTTGTAATCGCGGCGGCCGCCTATGCCACAAGGACCGCTCCCTCGAACGAACTTCGGCCTAAAACCTCAGCCTAGAGACCTTCATGGACGGGGTTCTCCGCTGCAGCAGATACGCCTTCGGCCCGAACCGGCTACATTACTGCGGACCCGATGCCAATCAGGAGATCGCCGCCTACATCGAAAACAGCGCGACCGACCCGGGTCTCGAGTCGCTTCTTAGGGCATTTAACACGATGTACCCGTATCTGAAGCACATCGCCGCAGCCAACAATATTCGGGACCCGTTCGATGAGCGCGTCGTTGAGGCGTACTGGATCGGAAATAATTTGCTGGAAACGATTGAGAAAAATGATTTATACCGCCACCTCCTCGAAGACCACCAACTGAAAAAACGTCTGGGGCAAAAGTCTTTCGATCTCATCGCGGACAAAATCGGCCTGGGTGCTGTGCCGCACCACTCTTTTCATGTTTTGGACGTCTGGAAACGCACCGGACATCTTGAAAGAGCCCATACGCTGGAAAGCATGGATTCGTGCAGGATTGCGTGGGGAAAAGTCATGGCCGTTGACGGGCCAAAAATAAAAATCGAAACCGCGCCCCTTATTTATACCGAGGGCAAACTTTCACTTGGAGAGCCGACCGAGAAGACAATCTCGCGAAACCTCGAGGCCGTAAGCGATATTGAACAATTAAAAACGGGCGAGATTGTAACATATCACTGGGGAGTCGCCTGCGAAGTGATAACGCCGCGCCAATCCGCAATCCTTAAACGCTATACCCTGCGCCATATTGCCCTCGCCAATCAGACGCTATGATCGTCTATGTTTTCGGCAATCCCGATATTCCCGAGGACTCTCTGCCGCTTCGGATTCTGCCGCGGCTGCGTCTGGCGTTTCCCGATATCTCTTTTGAAATAAAAGACCCGAATGAAGAATGGGACGTTCCGGA
Source organism: uncultured Candidatus Saccharibacteria bacterium (assembly GCA_964428455.1). Classification (GTDB taxonomy): domain Bacteria; phylum Patescibacteriota; class Minisyncoccia; order Sungbacterales; family JACQCQ01; genus JACOZA01. Next base: position 16,657 of record CAYRYI010000003.1, on the reverse strand, counting down.
AACTCTTACGATAATCGACACGGCCGCGGGCATTGATGCCGTGCGCGTTTTTACAGACCTTGAATCATTCTCAAACGCGCCGCGAGTTTCACTGCATGACTTTGATGCTTTAACCCAGCTCCGTTACCTACAAAAACTCGGCAAACTAAAAAAAATAACCGTTATCGGCATACCGCCGGCAATATCCGAGGGTGAGGCGTTAAAAGACGTTTCCGAAACGCTCCGAGGCTTTATCAAAGCCAGCTGACTTTAAGAAAATGCGTGGCGCAACTCATGCATGGGTCATATGCCCGAATGAGCTTTTCAATTTCAAAGCCTATTTTTTCTTTGGGTGTTACGGGAATCAATTCTTCCACTAGCCTCGCAATATCTTCCTCGATATTCGCCTGATTCTGGCCGGTGGGGACAATGACCTCGCCTTCCTTTACGATTCCGTCATCTCCCATCGCCACCTTGTGGTAAAGCGTTCCGCGCGGAGCCTCTACGACTCCTACGCCGACAGCCTCCCGCGGCGCTGTTTTCACCACCGGTTCGGGCATGATCTCGCGGGTTGACAGAACTTCAATCGCCTCATCAACCGAATGCAAGATCTCAACCGCCTGCGCGATGTTATTGAAATAAATATCCGTCGAAGGGAATTTATCGAGCGTGGACGGAACCGATGCTTTCGTTTCGTGATGGAGCAGGTCTTTAGCCAGATTCATACGCGCGAGCGACCCTACCATATAGGCCTCACCCTTATGGCGATAGGCCGAGGCCTGCGAATAAGGCAGGACGACGCGCTCCAGATGCTCGCGGAACTTTTCTTCGGGGATCACTCCGCCAAGGCTTGTTTTTATGGAACCGGCGAGATACCCATAGTGATTCTCCGGCACCAGCGCCATGAAATTGGTTTTGCGGTCAAAGTGGAACGGCGAGGCCTCAAAAACTTTAATCAGCCGGAGTACCGCCGGACGAATCGCTTGGAGTTTCGCGACAGCTTCTTCAATGCCGGCCTTGTCCGGGAAATGAAGATACCCGCCAATGGTTGGATGGATGGCGTGAACCGAACGTCCAGCAATTAAAGTCGCAAGAAAATTGCCCGCGGCTTTGATGTCGAAAGCGTCGTGCAGGAGTTGGTGCTGTTCGGGATCGTTCTCGTCAAAATCGAGAAAGGCATCCTTGCCGTAGATGTCGGGAAGCGAAAATAGGTAAAGATGAAGCGCATGATCCCGAATGATAAGCCCGTGCATTGTGAGATCGCGAAGGATTATCGTCTGCTCCGAGGGCGTGATCCCGAGCGCTTTCTCGCAGGCCTCGATGCTCGCCAGAAGATGGGCATTGGAGCAAGTGCCGCAAATCCGCGCCAAGAGTTGAGGCAGAGCCGCGATGGGTTTGCCCTTCATGGCGGTCGTAAAAAACCTCTTGTACTCCGTTATTTTAAAATGCGCGTACTCGACTTTGTTTTCACAGACGCGTATATCGAGCGCCGCCGATCCCTCGACCTTCGTCAAACGATCCAATGTTAGATCAAATGTGTGCATGGTAGAAGTTTAAAATGTAAAAATTAAAATTCAAAATGACAGGTTAAAATTAAAAATTATCGCGAAGCCCTGCCTGCCGGCAGGCAGGGATACTTAAATTTTGCATTTTGATTTTTAAATTTTGAATTATTGCATGCAGGCAGACTTGCTCCTACTGTTTTAACTCTGCCACTAACCGATTAACTACCTCGAGAAACTTATCCGGTTCCATGGGGCAACCCGGAATTTCAGCATCCACCGCAACCACATCGGAAACTTTAAGAACTTTCGGAAGGGCCGCGAAACGCGCCAGCAGAAATTCAATTTCTTTCTTTTGTGCTTCATTAAAATAGTTCCGCTGGCCCGACGGCATGCCGACAACGGCGCAGGCGCCAACCGCTACCAATTTCTTGGAGCGGGAACGAATGTCTGTTAAGTGTTTTTCTTGATCCTCCGAGGCAATGGCGCCCTCGATGAAAGCAATGTCCAGCTCGTCCAAAATGTTCTGCGATTTTAAAACCCGCGCGTGGCGAAAATCAAAAAGTTTTTTCCATTCCTGCCAGTGATCATTCATGAGCTCGGTAAAAACCACCGTATTGTCCTCACAGCAGGAAAACGAGAACCAGCCGATGCGAATTTTTTTTGAGCTATCCGCCATAGTCACGAAATTAGTGTTCCCAGTTTAATATCCTCGTTGGCAAGGTCTTCTTCGCGCCCCGCCACCTTAACGTTCTCTCCAATCAGACGTGAAATCGCGCCGAGCTCCCCCGTGCGATTGACAAGCGTAGCGCCCACCAACTCCCCGTCTTTAACAATAAACCGGGCGTATGAATTTGTCTCGGGCGACCCGCGCGGAATAATCGTGCGATCCGCCGCGGGCCGAATATCTCCCACAAACCCAATGGTAATTCCGAATCCTTGCATAGTGTAAAAGGACACGAGTCGAAAAGGTTTCTTCTCGCCTGCCATATTAGCTCCAGCGATTCTGCCATGTGCCTGGGCATTAACCCAATTCCCCAACTGTACATTCTCTTCAAGAATTAGATCCTTAAATTCCGCGGCGTCCCCTGCTACCCAGACATCGGGCACGTTCGTCTCCAGATATTCATTCGCTAGAATCCCGCGATTTGTGAGAATCCCCGCCTCTTTTGCAAAATCAAACGGACAAAATACGCCAAGCCCCGCGATAATCATATCGCACGGGATTTGGGTGCTGTCCTTAAGTTTTACTCCATTAACACTATCTATGCCATCTACTTCTGCAACCTCGGCATTGCGAAAAATTTTAACGCCGCCTTTTTCAAGGGCGGATTCCACCATCCGCCCGGACGGCCCGTCAAGAATCGGGTCCCAATAGTGCGGTTCGCGGATAACGAGGGAGACAGAAAGCCCTGCTAAGCGCAGCATCTCACACATCTCGAAACTTACGAATCCCCCGCCGATGGCAACTGCGCGTTTTGCGGTCTTTACCGCATCAATTACGGCCTTAGCGTCATCAAGCGTTCGAAGATAGAAAACCCCGCGCTTATCGGCGCCCGGCGCCTCCCAGACGCGCGCCGATCCTCCGACAGCCAGCAGAAGTTTTTTATATTTAAGATTCGTGCCGTCATCAAGCGTTACGATTTTACCGACGCTGTCCAATTTGATAGCTTTTTTGCCCGAAAGAAGTTGAATATTTTGGTCTTTATACCAAGCTTCAGTTTTTAACCAAATTTGGTCGAATGGAATTTTATCAAGAAAAAAATTCGGCTTGGAGAGCAGAATCCGCGAATAAAAGCGATGCGGCTCGTCCGAAACAATCGCGATGCTTCCATTGGAATCGTTTTTTCGAATCGTCTCGGCCGCCGTGGTCCCGGCCACGCCCCCGCCGATGATGAGATAATTTATTTCTTCCACAAATTAAACTATAGAAATGGTCTCGCCGTAAATTCCGTCACACTACATATGCTTTTGCCGACGAACTCTTACCTCGCTAGTATATTCTAACCGAAAGCTTCGCCGAAACAAACGACGGTGACGCAAAGGGCAGAACCGCTTGACCTTTTTCCTTGAAGCGCTTTAATGGCGACAGTCCTTTTCACATAACCTCCTCTTTAGCTGGAAGTGTCTTCTGCTGAATGTATTGAAGTACTCGACCAAAAGACCCTTCCACCCTGAAAAGGAGGATTGACAATGTTGACACGGTTGAAACTTGGCGCAGTAGCACTGCTCGCCCTCGTCGCGGTCACATTCGGCGTAGTGGGACTTTACACCTTCCTCTACGCGGACAACTTCGTGATGTACAAGGTCTTCATGAATGATCCGTACTACGCCGGCAATAACGATTATCAGCGGGGAGCCGCGCTCCATGACCACTGGCGGAAACTGGGAGCGATCTACCTTCTCATCGCAGGAATAGCCGGCTTCGCGGCTAACCGTCTCTGGCGAGGAGGCCATGGAGGAGACCAAGCTCCTTTCACGCAAAAAGCACTGGCCTGCTTCGATCGCCTCATAACGGCCGTTCTCCAGCTCGCGTATGATAGCCACGAACCGGGTGGGGATGGCGCCGCCAGCGAGTGGCACTATTACCACTTTGGGCCGCGATGCGCCATCATCCGTGCCAATGGCTCCATGGAGATCGGAAGTATCTTCGAGGTCGTTCATTGCTATGACGCAAGCGGAAAACTTCTCGCCCGGCGGTCGCGGTGGAAACTGCGTCGCTTCCCCGGCGATCGGTTTATCTTCGGGACCAAGAAGGTGAACGAAGCATACCGCAACTCTCCCCAGTACGATCCTTACCCCTTTGGGGGATTCGTCAACTACTAGCCTGTGTTCTAGCCAACAACTCTTTCGCCCCGAAAAGGAGGCAACGGTGTACGAGATCATATCGCCATGTAACGGCCTAGCGCGATGTTTCCGCCACCTTCACCCGCCTGGATGCGGGCGGATCGTGTGGACGGCGCGAGAAGAGTACGCCATACGCCAGGAATACAAGGCGAGGCGTCGCCGTCTCTGGCATAAAGTCCGCGAGCACTATCGGATCGGCGTCAAGTGGGGACTCGACCCCATCCCGCCTCGGTACCATCTGCAAGCGGTTCTACTTATGGAGCAGGCGCGTGGCGAGGCAGAACTGTTCCGTAGAATCGAAGAGAGGCAAGCCGCCGCATCAAAACGCGCGTAAGCAGCCGCCAATAAACGCCGCCCAACTGCAACGCTAAGCCGAGCTTAGCTCGGCGAAGCCGCCCACGCAGTTTGGGCGGCTTCTTCTTTTTTATAAAGTCTTCTGTATTTCCATGAACAAATAAGTAAAAGTTTATCTTAACAATTTACCTACAATCGTGAGTAAATTGTTAAGATACACTTAAATGGATTCTATGATTCCAAAGTATCATATCAACCTTCCTTTTAGCGTTGAAATTCCAACTATGTTCTACGGGATAACCCAACTTGTAGCTGTTACTAATTGCTTTATTGCCGCCAATGAAGAAGCCAATATGTTTATGAATGCTATTGTTGCCAAAGTCCATTTTCTCCCAAATCAAAACACTCCCAATCTTAGGCTTCTTAATCTCTTTCCAACCAGAATCCTTTAAATCTTTTATAGTGGAATCAACTGTTCCGTGAACTCCTATGATAAACTTAAACAAGACTAAAACAGATGAAACATAAAAGGCACAAGAAAGTTCCCCGTTTCGCATTATGTCAGCCTTCTTACCGTCCACCTTTGCATAAAAATTACGAAACAACTTTGAGCCCGCGCTATTTCTGATGACGGCCAGGTAGGTATCGAAAATTAACGGCATTATCTTTCGTTTGTGTTTTGTGGACATATTATTGTTTGATGGTTTGTGCTATTGGAAGCTAAATGGTGATTATTCCCCAACCTCTTGACAAACTATGTGCATTTGCTAACATCATGGCATTGCTATGAAAAAGCACTTCGTACGGGTTCCGTCCCTACGCGGTGCTTTTTCTTTTTGCCAACTTGTCTTTTAGAGTATAGAGAACGGCACAACTTGGCATAAGTCGGTCGAGCTTAGGTAGGGCTAGTTTTATCTTATCAATGTGAACTAACTTACAAATGCTTATATCTTAAGTCCCTCAAAATATCCTGCAGCTGAATCTTTAGTTGCCCACGCCCATTACCTCCTTTTAAGTACTTCTCTCTACGTTTAGCATCAGACCAACGAAGATACGCTTCGTAGTAAATCAAGGCTAGTGGTTGTCGGAATTTAGTTGCGAGAGACTTGCCGCTTTTATGCTCGCGGATACGCTTCTCCAGATCGTTGGTATAGCCAATATACAATTCGTTATCTTTCTTACTGAATAAAACATACACGTAATACATAGGTGTGAAGCTGAGCTTCACTTATTTTAAATTGTGAGGGATCGAGCTTAGCTCGATGGACCTACCGGGAATCGGACCCGGGACTCATCCATGCCATGGATGCGTAATGCCATTTTACTATAGGCCCGTTAAAAACCTTTGATGTAGGCGCGTGATGTTTTAGAGGATAGCAGGGGCGTACTTATCTTTCAATACAACGCGCCCCGACGGACGCCGGGGCGCGTTTTTCTCTCGCCATCTGCGGCAAAGCCTTAGATGCTAATGCCGAGTATTTTCAGAACTACCTCGCCAAATATAGTCATCACCGCAACCACGGCGCTCGCAAGCTGAAGCGTGGGAGACGTTCGTGCGACTGTCGCGGGCGTGTTGGCCGCCGCCGATCCACCGCTCGTTACATAGAAGGGATAGAGATTGCTTGTCACCTGATTAGAATTGGTGACCGTAATCCGATAGGTCTGCGGTGGAGAAACGGCAATTACGCCCGCCGGGCCGCTAAAGCTTGCCGGCACCGTTAACTGGATGGCTGTTCCGTTGTTGGTTGAGGGAACGCCAGTATAAGTTGCGACCAGCTGAAACGTTGCGGGGTCGGGGCCATAAACTCTGACGGTGTTGTTAGTCGCGCTAAAGCCCGACCCGTTTACCGTTACTGTCGTTCCGATGGGGGCGGAGGAGGGCGTGATCCCGCTAATGGCCGCGGGCGCCACGCTTGGGGCCGTTACGCTAACCGTTTGTGATCCGGATGTCTGGGCACCGGTTGAGGAGGTGCAGGTCAGCGTATAAAGAGTATTGGTCGTGGGACTGACAGATACCTGCCCGCTAGCGGGCGTGATCGCTCCAACCGTCGGGCTAATCGAGCAACTCACCGCGCCGCTGATCGTCCATGACAGAGTTGCCGACTGGCCGGATGTAATTGTTGCGGGATTGGGAGAATTGAATATGACGCTTAGTGACGGCGCAGCGGGATTTATGCCATAACTCCAGGCATTCGATGTCTGATTGTCGGCGACATTGCGCACGTAGAAACTATAGGTCCCCGCCGCAAGACCTCCGGATGCATAAAACTGCAGCTGGCTTGATGGGCCCGGCGACACAGAGGTTGGCGGAATGGTCCCGCTACTGGAACCCGAATAGACAATCACCGCGTCCGATTTGAAATTGGTACCGGAGATGGTGAATGTTGTGGGCTGACCAGCTGTGACCGTGTTACTCGCCGGTGAAATTCCGGAGACACTTGGGGTCACAACCGCCGACCCGCCGCTTGTCACTTGAAACACAAAGGTGTTGCTTGTTTGGCCGCCGGCGTTGGTAATACCGAGGTAGAAGTTTCGCGTGTCGTAGGTTCCGGCAGGCAACGTGAACTGGAGGGTTGTGCCGTTATTTGACGAAGCGATGCCCGAAACCACCCTGGTGCCCTCGATTGGATAGAAGAGCGAGGCGCTATTGCCAGCAGGGCTGAAGCCGGTGCCTAATACCGTCACCGTAGAACCGAGCATGGGCGCGGCGGGATTGATACTGGAGATGTTTAATGTCGCAACCGGCGCTGCGACAGTTAATGTCGTCTGACCCGAGAGCGGAGTGAGACTCACGGCTGCGCCGGTTGCGGGATTTTGGGCGGTGGCTGTAACGGTATATGTTCCTGCCGGCAGGGTTGGCGGCGTCACCTCAAAGCCATGGAGCGTGTCGGGACATCCGCTGCTGGTTGTGAATCCAGGCTCTGTGCGTGCGCGATTTGCCGTTGAGAGCGTGGGATTTGCGCCGTTGAAGTAAACTGTGACCGGAAGTTGTGCTGCACTCCCCGGAACACACGCCCAACCATAGACTTTTGAGGAGGTGACGGGACCGACGTAGCCGACGACGTTAACGGTAGTCGTTTGTGTCCCCTGCGTCACAGTGAATGCGTAGACGGTACCTAAGGAAGCAACCCCATTCCCACTCACAACTTGGAAATAGAAACGGTTGGTAGTTTGGGAATCATAGGGAATATCCGTTGGAATCGGGAAAGTAATAGCTGTCCCATCACTTTTGGCTGATTCGACGTTAGTGAAGCGTTTCCACTCGGTCAGGTTGGGCCGATACACAATTACAGTGTTGCCCGTCTGAGTAAACCCAGAACCGTTAATAACTGCGGGAGTACCAGCAGGGCCAGAACTCGGCACTATGCTCGTAACAGATACTGTGCCCGTATTCATAACCGTTGTACTACTCGCCACCGTCATCGCCC
>CAYRYI010000003.1:1810-8597 GCA_964428455.1 uncultured Candidatus Saccharibacteria bacterium | reverse complement strand
ATTAGCATTATTTGATTCAGGCGCAATCGAGCCGCTGGCTCCCGCGTTTGCACAAAGCCTTACAATATAAGTGCCAGCCAGCAATGAGAAGGTGCGCTGGAGCGAGTGAGTGGCTCCCGCGGCGAGGGCGGGAACATTAAAGTCGCCGGCGGCGCTATTTCCAATTTTATAGTTCCCCACGGACGCAACGGATGCCGCCGTCCCAATGTTTTTGATAACAAACTGCAGATTGAAGGATTGATTGGCAAGGGGTGTACCGCCGGTGATGACGTTGTAAGCCGCGAGATCGGCATTCGAGGTTGCGCCGGTGTTGACCGTGTCTGCAGCGGCGAGCGTCGTAAACGAACCGCTTGCGATTGGGTAATCATAACCGCAACCCGTGCCGCCGGGCGTGGGGCAAACAGTTCCCTTCACTTCATATGAGTACGCCGTGCCCGGCTGAAGGTTGGTGTAGGTGTTCGAGCCGCTTGTGCCTGCCTGATTCCCTCCCCTGGTGCCGTAACACTGCCTTGCGGCATAACTTCCGGCGCTTGGCCAAACGCAAGCATAAGAACTGTTGGCCGACCCGCTAGCGGGCCAGGTAATTGTCGCTTGGGTAGTAGTAATGCCTGAGGCACTTGCGTTACCTGTTGTGGATGAAGTAGTCACAGCCGCGGTTGGTTTTATCAGCCAGTTTTCGGCGGACCAGGCGGTGAGGGCTGGGTTGTCGTAGCGCACCTGCCACCGAATATATCCTCCGCTGCTTACGGGGCCAGCAACAACGGTCCCAAGCGTTCCTGTTGGGACAGTTCCGAGAAGCGGCGCGTCAGCAGCAGAACTTGCGCGGACGTTCAAAGTAGAAATCGTCACCACTCGGTCGCCGATAGAAAACTTGGTTGATAGCGAGGAGGGGATGGAAGAAGTTGTCTCTGTTGTTGATGTTGTCCCGGGCTCGGTCACCGCAAATCTGACCACGTTGCTGTTTTGGCTGGCGACATTGGTGATGCCAAAGCGATAAAAACTGCTGGGATTGACGCGAAAACCTCCGATGGTTTCGGGAATGGTGAATCTAATCAGCGTTCCATTTTCAAGCGATGCGATGTTGGGAACAACGGCGGTAAAGCCCGTTGGGAGTAGAACAGAAAGCGTGTTGTTGGAAGCGCTAAAACCTCTGCCGCGAATCTCCATGGTTGTCCCCACGGGACCGGACGCGGGCGAAACTGAAGTGATCTCAATCGCTTGGCCGCTTGCGGCAGAGGTGGTCTCTGGCGACGAGACAGTTTGGGAGAGCCCGGTAGAATTGACCCCGCAAAGCTCTGCGATTTTCGCGCGAGTGTGGGGGCCGACGACGCCGTAGCCGGTAGTCTCGGGAGTACCGCCGGGTATTATGACATAGCGTACTTGAAATCGCTCTACCGCCCGTTCAGTGGCGGGACCAAAAAATCCCGTCACTAGTCCCTCGGGATAGATAGAGACGCCTTGCTGTTTCAAAAACTGCTGGAGGTTTGAAACTCCACTGCCGCTGTCTCCGAAAGAAAGATTTTGTGTAGGCGCCGGGCAACCGTTAGGAGTGAAAGGAGGAGGAATGAAAGGAGTGGCTTGTGGTAGCGGCGGAGTTTGGCTCGCTCCCTGCCCGGCTTGTAGCGCTGCGATTTGAGCTTGAAGGTCGGCAATCAGGGCCGCGCACTGTGCAATGGTTGTGCAAGCCGGCTGGGCCGCCTGTCCTAGAGCTAAAAGCGGAACGACAAGCGCAAGACTCATCACCAACGATAGAAAAACTTTTTTCATTGTGATCTTGGCCGCCGGAGCTCCATCAACCGAGGGCTGATTAAATAATTAAGAATGAATAAGGTTGGTTTTAAAACAAATAGAAATACCGCTCCTTCGAGCGGGTCATCCTTTTTTAAAATTGACCAGGAACAGCCCCCTCGCAGAAACGAAGTGTTCCTATTCCCTGCTTACAAGAATACTAGATCTAACATCAGTGACAAGCCAGCCTGTGGATATCTCTGCTCGCCCCCTTACCGAGGCGCATAGGCGGAAGCTTGTTGGCCCAGCTAGAAACGGAGTTGTTAACGGGAGAGCGCCGTGGCGGGGGGTTCACTCGTAGCGCAGTGAATCAATGGGATTGGCGAGCGAGGCCTTGCGCGCCGGATAGATCCCGAACACCACGCCCGTGAGCGATGAAACTCCGGCGGCAAGCCCGATAGCGGACAGAGGCAGAGCGAATGCCCAGCCCGTGGGCAAGACGTTAATCAAAACGAAATAAAGAATGACCGTGAATCCGGAGCCGATCGCGATTCCGATAATCCCGCCAAAAAATGTCAGCATCATCGCCTCCAACAAAAACTGCTGCAGGATATCGGGGTTCGTCGCCCCCACCGCTTTGCGCAGTCCGATTTCTTTCGTGCGCTCCACAACCGAAACCAGCATAATGTTCATAATGCCGATACCGCCGACGACCAGTGAAATCGCCGCGATCGAGGTCAGAAATATCGTAAGAATCGAGGTGATGCTCGAAAGAACTTCCAGCGCGTCCTCCTGCGTGCGGATGGTAAAATCGTCCTTGTCGGGATCGGTAATGCGGTGATTCTGGCGCAAAACCGCGGTTATGCGCGATTTGGCGAATTCAATGTCGTAAGCATCCCCCGCCTGCACGGTAACGAGGTTGTAATGGTCAATCCCCAGCATCTGCTTCTGGGCAATCGTAATCGGAATCAGAACGATATTATCCTGGTCAATACCCATCGGCCCCAGCCCCTTTTTATCCAGCACGCCGATAACGCGAAACGAGATATTTTTAAGCCGCACGGTTTTACCCACCGGTTCAACCTCGCCGAAGAGAGTCTTGGCCAGTTCCGAACCGATCACGGCTACGCGGTTGAAAGAATCAACGTCGGAATTGGTGAAAGTCGCGCCCTTTGCCGCCGTGAAATTCCGCATGGCAAAAAAGTCCTCATTAGTGCCGGCGTAAGTTATGGTCGCGTCGTTATTTTCATAAATAATTTTGGCTTGTCCCCTGGCCTCGGGCGCTACCGCGGCGATCGTCGGTTCTTTTTTTAGCGCGTCAACATCGCGGCTCACCAGAGTTTTTATGACAATGCCCTGCACCGACGGCGGCGATGCAAATCGCGAGCCCTTAGTGGAACCGGGGACAATAAAAATAAGATTCGATCCCGTTCCTTCCACCTGATCCAAAATCAGCTTCTCGGCGGATTTGCCGATGGACATCAAAAGAATCACCGAGGCAATGCCGATTACGATCCCAAGCATGGTAAGGGCTGATCGCGTTTTGTTGCGCCGAACGCCCTGGTAGGCGGTTCTCGCCGCGTCAGAGAATCTCATAACTATTTGAAAAAGTTATTGTTGCCATCTTTATCGTGTTTATGTTTTTTCTCCATTGGTCCGTCGAACTCCACCGCGCCGTCTTTTAGGCGTATCAAGCGATTGGCGTACTCCGAGGTGTAGGTTTCGTGCGTGACCAGCACAATCGTGCGCCCCGCGCGGTGCAGACGCTCTAAAATCTCCATCACTTGTTCACCGGATTTAGAATCAAGATTGCCCGTCGGCTCGTCGGCAAAAATTACCGCCGGCGCATTGACGAGCGCCCGCGCAATCGCGACTCTCTGACGCTCCCCGCCGGAAAGGCGCCCGGCCTCTACCCACAACTTTTCCGAAAGCCCGACGTCGGCCACGACTTTTTCCACGCGGCTTTTCCGCTCGTTCACGGGAACTTTAGAATAAAGCAGGGGCAGCTCTACATTTTGGTAAACCGGCGCCCGCGAAAGCAGGTTGAACGCCTGAAACACGAACCCCATTTCTTGATTGCGGATCATCGCGAGCTCTTTGTCGGAAAGCTCGCTGATGCTTCTACCCAAAAGAGTGTAAGATCCCGAGGTTGGGCGATCCAGAAAACTCAAAATATGCAAAAGCGTTGATTTGCCCGAACCGGATGGCCCCATGATCGCGACAAACTCCCCCTTTTGGATTGTAAAAGATGCGCCAACAAGCGCCTTGGTTAGCGCGCCGTCAACTATGTAATCTTTTGTGAGACCTTTGGCTGAAATCACGATTAGACTAATTTAAAAAGCAAATCTCAACCCCGTTAGAAATATAAATATCTTTGAGCAATAGATAAACCTATTTTTGGTTTTTTGATTTTTAGCATATATCGGCATGTGCTATAAAAATTTCTAACGGGGTCAAAATGTAAAATTATGGAGACGCTGAAGGCGCGTCATAAATTTTGAACTTTGATTTTTAAATTTTTAATTAATTCGTCTTCAGTCCGGCATTCAGCACCTCATCGCCCTCCGATACCCCGGAAAGAATTTCAACGTATCCGTCGGAACTCCGAATGCCAGCTGTAATGGGAAATTCTTTAACCTCGCCGTTTACAAGTTTCCGGACAAACTTGCCCTCATCGCGCTCCACGATCCCGAACTGCGGCAGGGTGAGCGTGTTGGGTTTTCGCAGAGTTTCGATGTCCAGATTGGCGGTAACGCCGGACTTTATACGCGGGTCCTTGGCGTCAAAGCTGATTTTTATCTTGTAGTTCGTAACCCCGTCAACCACCGTCTCGGCCGGATCAATGTGCGTCACCTTGCCAGTGAAAGTCTCGCCCGGAATAGCGTCCAGCGTTATGGAAACGGGATTGCCCACCGCAACTTTTGCGACATCCACCTCCGGCACATTAGCCTCGATCTCGACGCCGCTGATTGAGATCAAAGAAACAGCAGTAGTATTGGGCCGCGCCACCTCGCTAATTTCATATCCCAGATTGGTAACAACGCCGTCCACCGGAGAAACTAATATTGTATCGCCCTTCTGTTTTTCCAAAAGCGCCAAATCGGCTTCGGCGGTTTTAACGCCGGCCTCAAGCACGGCAATATCAACCGCCCGCGGTGGTTCCTGTTTTACGCGCAACACATCCTTGGCCGCCTGAATGCCCGCTATAGCATCGGCGAAAGTTTTAATCGCGGTATCGTGTTCGCTCCTGACTGTTGATATATCGGTGCTGTAGGCGTTGATAGTTGATTGAGTAACATAGGCCGATACAACGCGCCGCAGCAGCTCCGATGAAGTTACAAGCACATTTCTTACGGAGCCGAGGAGAAATGGGGTTTCGGAAAAAATCGCGTCATATTTAGGTTGGTCAACAACGATGCCCCTGACCCCCTCGCGCATGGCTCGCGCTTTGGCAACGTCGGCGTCGGCTTTAGCCATCTCGTTCTCGGCCCCTGCTGTAAAGGTATCGAGCGCCAGCTGGAAATCCGAGCGTATCTTATTGTTTTGCAGGAAAATGTCGGCACGAAGTGTCGAAAGCGACTTGTCGGATTTGGTAATGGCAGTATCAAGCGCCGCCAGGGCGTTGAGATAACTGGCGGTTACCGCATTTTCCAACTGCCGGACGGTTTCCGGCGTGGCTCCGGCTTTCAATTGATCAAGCTTGGCCTTATTGCCATCAAGCGTCGCCTTTGCTTTTGCAATCTGGATATCAATCTCGCGCGCATCAAGCGCCAAAAGCGTCTCGCCCCTGCTAACATGATCCCCAACTTGGCGCGGCCGATATGCTACGCGGCCCGCTGCCAGAAATTCCAAATTGATAATGGAGGCGGCTTTCACGGTGCCTGTAACCGCAACGATCTGCGTTACGTCCCTGCGCTCGGCTTTCAACAATTCTTGCTTGACGCCGTTGGAGCTCGCAAAAAAATATGCAGCCGCTCCCCCGCCAAGCACTATCACGGCGATGGCGATCCCGGCTTTCGTCTTGAGAAACTTAATAATCTTTGGAATGTTCATGATTTTTTTGATTTGCCCCTAGATAATATCTTTTGAAACTCCCGCGCCATTCGCTCCAATTCCTCCATCACCCCTTCCATCTCCGATATCTTCATGGCCATCAGGAACCGCCCGTGCGCGCCTGAAACCAGGAGATCGTCGCCGGGCTTCAGTTTAAAATCGCGCCGGGCTCTTATGGGAATCACCACCTGTCCGCGGGCGCCGACCGTGGTTGAGCCGTAAAATTTGTGCTTCCCCAAAAATCCGCGAGGTTTTGCTTTCATGAAAATGAGGTGTGCCGGGTAGTCCTGCCTGCCGGCAGGCAGGGAAAACTTGACTGCCCGCGGCATTAAATGTTTTGCGAAGCAAAACATTCGTCGAGTTTCTACTACCCGGTATGAAAAGTATGAATTACCTAATTCAAGGTACTCTGGCACTCACTTTATGTCAAATGAAAACGTAAATAAGAACGCCCCGTCCCTCGGTCCGCCGGCTGGCTGACTCGGGACGGGGCGCGAACTAGAAATCGGTGCTGCCGATTCTTGCGAGAGAGATCACTATCCCCCGCTCCGCTCCGCTGATTTGGAGCAGTTGAAACGCGACTTCCGACGCGTCATCAAGTCTAAGCGACGCGCGATAAGCATCGCGCCAGCGCTCGAAATGCTGCGGCACAGCGCGCGTGAAGAACCCCCCAAGCTCCGCCGCGGAATTGACATGATTAAAGCGCAGCGCCTCATCCCCGACAGTTCTCGGCGCGATGAACGAGCGGCGGGAAATGATAGCATCCTGCCCATACTCGCAAAAAGCGGCGAGCATCACCGGGTAGGCAAAGCGCCCGATGCAAACGCGCATCTTCCAAGCATCCACGTTCGCGTTGAATACAGCGCTTCCGTCGTTCAGCAAGACGTGCGCCACGGAGAACGAGAGACGGGAAATCGCTTTGGCCACTGCTTTGTACGATTCATCCAGCGGGTGGCCGCGCCAGAACTCCAGATCATCCTGGGTAGGTGCACTAATCCGTCGCGCC
>CAYRYI010000003.1:0-1800 GCA_964428455.1 uncultured Candidatus Saccharibacteria bacterium | reverse complement strand
ATGCGCCAAGGTGGCAAACGTCCCTCTCTCGTCATTAGAAAGAACCCCCATCCGCTGGAACGGCGGAAGCATGCGCCTGTAACACGCAAGCAAGATACCGGGGGTATCAGCGGCGAGACGGAAATCGGAGACGCACGTGAGCAACCCAGTCCCCGCGATATGCATATTCATGTCTATCTCCTTTCTTGATTGGACAATCGAGCAGGATGTATGCCAAGTATCTCTATCTTTTTGCCATTATATTTAAAGATCCACCAGCGCCCCCAGCAAGAATTGAACTCACATCTTTCCCTTAGGACGGGACTGCTCTATCCGTTGAGCTATGGGGGCTCTCTAGTTTCTGGCGACCAGAAGCTAGCCATTAGTAAAACATAAACTTTCACTAGTAGCTAGTCGCTAGTTGCTATTATATACTTTCCTTATGACTCACGAAGAATCAATGATGAAGGCGATCGAAACCGCCCTGCCGGCCGTGGTTTCAATTGTCATCGGCAAAGAAAAAGCCTCGGTTGAGAAAGAAATCTCCGGCGAACTCTGGAAGGAAATCGAGGAAACCGCAAAAGAAGAAAAATCACCCATAACCCGCGAAGAATTTCTTGACCATATGCCGCGCCTGGTCGACGGGAAGATACGCGTGGGCTGGGGCTCGGGATTTATTGTTTCCAAAGAAGGGCACGTGCTTACCAATAAACACGTGGTGTTGGACGCCGACGCGGAATACATGGTTACAACCGCCGCCGACGACTCTTATGCTGCAAGGGTTCTGGCGCGAGACCCCTTGAATGACGTGGCTATACTTAAGATTGATGGCGATAATTTTCCGGCTGTAGAACTTGGCGATTCAAACCGCGTGCGGCTGGGACAGGCCGCCATAGCTCTTGGCAACGCGCTCGGCGAATTCCAAAACACCGCCTCGGCCGGAATTATTTCCGGCCTTTCGCGTTTCCTTACCGCCGCCACCGATGATAACGGGCACGCCGAGCATCTCTCCGGACTTATCCAAACCGATGCCGCTATTAATCCCGGCAACTCCGGCGGTCCCTTGATAAATCTTAAAGGCGAGGTTATCGGCGTTAACGTCGCAACCGTCGCGGGCGCGGAGAATATCGGATTTGCCATTCCCATCAATCGCGCCAAAAGAGACTTGGAAGACATTAAAAAATTCGGCCGCATCAAAAAGCCGTTTCTTGGCATTCGCTATGTTCCCGTTACCCAAGAACTGAAACGGAAACTGCGGTTGCCGGCGGATTACGGCCTACTGGTATCTGGTGAAAAAATTCCGGGATACGAGGGTGTGCTTAAGGGCGGCCCCGCCGCCAAGGCGGGCGTAGAAGATTATGACATCATCCTTGCCGCCGACGATGCCCCGCTTTCCGAAACGCATACACTGGAAGACGTCCTGGAGAGTGCGGCCATCGGCCAGAAACTTAAGCTTGAAATTCTCCGCAGCGGAGAAAAAAAAGAGTTTCAAGTAACACTGGAAGAGAGAAAGTGAACCCCGTTAGAGAATTATGTTCTCTAACAATCAAAGATGGTGGCCTGAACAGCCATCTCTAAGGAACGATTGATACCACTCTGAGCCAGCGACTTTCTCTAACGGGGTGAAATGCGAAAAAGCCAAGCGCCGGTCCAGTAACACGCGCGCTATCATTAAATAGCATACTATTCGCCAATTCGCGCGAATTGGCGAATAGTAAATTCAATCTATTTGTTTATCAATCTGCCTGTTTATATGGGCGAATATAATGAGTACAGAAAATCATGGATTGGTAAGGAGTCAACTGGCGCCAAACAAAAACG
>CAYRYI010000002.1:0-20357 GCA_964428455.1 uncultured Candidatus Saccharibacteria bacterium | reverse complement strand
CCCGCTTCGTAAAATGAAACTCGCCCGCCGCGCCAGGCCGTCCAGACATTTTTGACGCCAAAGAAGAGCACCGCCAAATAAGCCAGAAGCCCCAAAAGCCCCGCATGGATCGCCCAATCCAGGAATACGTTATGCGACCGGTCGAACCACGGCTCGGAGGACCATAGTTTGGGATTAAAATATTTATTAAACACCAAATAAAAATTCTCCTGCCCCCATCCAAGCACCGGCCGCTCTTTAACCCCTTCCCAGGCCATGCGCCAAATCAAAAATCGTGACTGCACCGTGCGTTCTTCGGCTGAAATACTGGCAAATCGTCCGAGTACTGGATTGGTCTTAATAAAACTTGAGTCTCTAAAAACAAGAAATGCCCCGATTACGACAACGCCCGCCGCCAAGACCGCCAATGCTGTGCGGCGCAACGCCGCTTCACGCCTTTCGACCGGCTTGCGAATGGCGAAATATAAAGCCAAAAGCCCTGCCACTGTAGCCATCGCAAGAATCACGCCTCGCGTCGCGGTTAAATAAATAATATAGAGCTCAAAAATTATTACTCCAGTAGCTGACCAACGTAGCCACGCCTGACGCTCGCGCCATATCAGAAAAAGCAGGAAAAACACATGGAACATCAGATACGAAGCAAGATAAGCGGGATTTCCGATCGTCCCGTCAACGCGCACACCGCCTTGGTAAGACGTAGTAAGTCCGAACTTCTGCGCCAGCCCGACAGACGCAACTAAAATGCTTATTGCTGTAGAACTGTAAAGATATAATCTCCAATCAGAAAATCTGCGAAACACCGACGAGATAAGCATGAAGAAAAGTGCCATGTGGATAAGAGCAACCAGCCCCTCCATGCGCTCGTAATTCGACAAAAAACTGCGGTAGGGATTGGCGCCAAGGATATCCGCCAGGGTTACTATAAAGAGAAATAATATTACGCTCTTAGTAAGCCATGAGAGTCTCGGCCAATGCTCTTTTGAAAGAGCCAACAACCCCACCCAAAGGATAACTAGAAGCTCCACAATGATGCGAAAACCGAAGTTCCTTCCCGTGATGAACGGGAAAAGCATCGAGGAAGAAATGTAGAGCGGCAGGGGCAATAACAGAAAAAGCCCCCACTTGAGAAGGGCCGACAAACGACTTTCCGCAAGATAAGCCGATAGCATAATGCTCATTATAGTAACGAATCAAGCACTGGATTGCAACCAGGCATTAGGAACAAGTTAAGAAGTTACAATCTACGACGGAGAGGCCTGATACGGTTCTAGAATACTCTTAATAGGGTAACCTCGCGGTCCAGCCTTCGTAGCCGAGGCCACTTCGGCGGAGTAGGCCAAGCCGCGAGGTATTGTTGGCGAAAATAAAGGGACAGTAGATAGATAAAAATATCGGCGCGAGTTACGACCATAGCCTTCTGATTTTAATTCCAATATGCCGTTTCACTTCCGCATAAGCCACTCGATCAGCTCCATCAATTGTAAAAAGATTAGAAATGGGCTGATGCCACGACGGCAGGATTCGGGTAAGAGCCTTCGAAAAAGCGGGTGTTAGGATGATATTTAAAATCAGCACTTCCAAAGCCGCCCCCCAGATGCCGAAAAGATACACTAAGACAACTCCGAGCACTGTAACCACCGCCAAACGAAATGCCGTCAGGAAGAAAAGTGTATCTTGATGCTTCAGAGCGTAAAAGACCGGTAACATCACGGAACGATACCCTAGCCATGGAAGACCCAGAATAAGAATGTAATACAAGGGAAGTGATGGCACATATTGGGGGAATAGAAGATTCACAATAACAGGCGCCGCGACGGCTCCGGCTAGCCCCAAAAGCACATAGGCCGCGGCGGTATATTTTGCGGCGCGCGCAATCTGCCCGGCGAGACGAGCCGGGTCATCCGCCATCCGTGGCAGGACGGGAGTGAGCACTTCACGCATGGGGAATACGGAAATAGTGTAGGCCATAAGATTCTGGGCCACGGAAAATATCGCTACCGCTTCTGTGCCGGCGAAGAGCCGGATTATGAAAGGCCGGATATTTTTGCCGGTATTGGCGGCAAAATCATCAAGTACCGCCCACTTCCCGTGGCGGAGAAAAAGGTTTCTAATAGCTTGTCGCGCCTCACTTGGCGCCGGTATCGCAAGCAGTGATTCGCGACGATACCCGATTAGCACAACAAGAATCGGAAACCCAACCGCAAACACGAGACTCCACAGTGCTTGCTGGACGCCAAACGAAAAAAAGAAAAAAAGCCCTCCCAGCGATAAGAGCCTTGAAACATCGCGTAAGACCCGAAACGCGCTTGACCAGCCGAAATCGAGAAAAATTTGAAATTTCAACTTATAGGCGGTTTCCAACGGCGATAATAGAAACAGGAAAGCCACAATGGATGTATAGGCTTCAATGCCTGGGAACCGTGACGCTAGGAAATTACCGCCCCAGAAAAACACCGCAGCGATACCGACAGCTACGAACCCAAGAAAGACCACATAGACAGTAAAAAGATTTTTTGCGGCGCGCGGCTCCTTTAATAGCGCTCCGGAAACATCGCTCACCACCACATTTTCAATACCCGAAAGAAAGAAACCGGTGGCGAAATCATAGGCCGCCAGCGCTAGGCGATAAACCCCAAACTCAAAGATGGAGAGCCACCGAAGCAGAAGAACTGCGATCGCAATGTCAAGAAAACGGAGAAAGATATTGGTGGCCCCAGAAATTGCAACTCCCCTTGCCACCACCCCGCCGGTGCTCTTTGGCTCTTCGATTTCAGAAGTCATAACTCTTTTATAAATAACTAAACTGGCTCATAGTATCAGCCTGCAAGCAAGCCGGGGGTTGAGACCAAACGGCAACTGTCAGTCTTGTCGCCCCTGCTGCCTTACGTTTTAGTTCGAGCCAGACGCTCTTGCATGAGCATTTCCGCGAGCGCAAATTGCATTGGAGTATCAATATCAACCACATTCCCCTGGTCGACCTCGAAACCAAGCATGAAATCCCCGCTCATTGAGTGCTTCTCCAGAATGGTCGCTGGTTTTATGACGGAGAGATACCCTCCGGTGGTATATGCCTTGGGAAGAACTTGCCAGGGCATATTAATCGCTTGCTTGATGCCGAAAACTTCCTCGGGGACAAATGGAGACAATATGTTGCCTTCGCCGAGTGCATACGTTTTAAGCGGATGAAGCGGCGCTTTGGTAACCGCGCGAACCGAATCGGCGTGCATATTTTGCATCATAAGCTCTATGCCACGATCTATGTCCGATACGGCCCGAAGCGGGCTATTGACTCTAAGGTGCAATATGATATCCGGCGTGTATCCCTCGTTGTTTTTGAACCATGTTAAAGCGTGCTCAAAAACCGGCAAATCAACTGTCGTATCTCCCGCAATTTCGACAGGCCGCATAAAAGGCACCTCCGCGCCATACTGTCGAGCCACTCCGGCGATTTCTTCATCATCGGTCGAGACGACAATACGAGTGACGTACCGAGATTTTTTAGCCTCTTCGATCGTCCATGCCATCAACGGCTTGCCGCAAAATTGCTTTATGTTCTTACGCGGGATTCCTTTGGAACCTCCACGCGCGGGAATAAGCGCGAGTACTTCCACCCGCTTATGCTTATTCATGGGTCTCCCAATTGTATAACCAGCCGCCTTCTTTTTTCGGACTCGCAAGACGACCCCGGTAATAATCACGATTGAGAAGTTCTATATGCGTCATTTCCCGCTTAGGTTCGCCAAGCGTTATTCCCCAATTCGGCCACTCCCGCTCGATTGAGGCCTTCTGCTCCTCTTTAGAGAGCGCCCGAAATTCAGATAATTCTTTAAGAAGCTCTGGGGTAATCGAGATGGGGCCGTCTTTAGTTTGATCAGCCGGCAAAACGGTAAAATGCCGCTCGATGTAGTTTGCTCCAAGCATAATGGCAACTTTTGCCGCACAAAGGCCGCTATCGGCAACTTTGGTGTGATCGCTCCAACCTACTTCCGGAGCATGCTGCCGCAGCCACTCCATGCGCGAGAGATTGCAAATTTCTAGAGTGTTTGGATAGCTCGTAACGCAATGGAGAAAAGCGAAATGCTTTTCGAGCTCTTGCATAAGCGAGGCGGTTTTGGCTATTTCCTCGTCATATGTCGCACCGGTCGAGATGATGAAATTATCAAAGTGCTGTGCTAATTCGCGCAAAAACGGTTCGTTCGCGCAGTCATAGCTTGCGACTTTGACCCACCGTCCAGGCCATGGGAGCGAGGCCACTTCAGGAATACGATGCCGCGCAAAAAACGCTGTCAGGGGAAGTACCTCATACTCATTGCAGGTATCAATAAAAAACTGGTGGACGTCTAGCGTGAGGTCAAGCTTGGAAAGACGCTTAACTTCTGCGTCATAGGGACGCTTAATAGCCGCCATAGCGCCATCCGGCCCAATTTCTCCTTCCTCAAACCGTTCCCGCTTGGTAACGTCAGAGGACCAGATAGACTGCATTTTTACTATATCAGCACCGTTTTTTGCGGCAGCTTCAACCATCTCGCGGAGGTACTCCCGCGAGCCGTTATGGTTTTGGCAGACTTCAACAATAAGCTTGGTCATTGGTAAAAAGTATAGACGAAAACTTGATGGTTGTCACCGTCCGGTTCATCCCGTTACCACCAGGATACCTCGCCCCGTTAGAGATAAAATCTCTAACGGGGCGAGGAGGAATGGGGCCTAAACCCGAAAAGCCTAGACTGATACCGCGGGTGTAAACCCGTGGTAACGGGATTCATTTTCAGCCCGCGAGAAACTTGTCGGCAAAGAGTTTGGCGCATACTTCATTGCCATTCAATGTCCCCCATCGCTTAAGGATCGCCTCGCGCATCTCTTTTTGCTTTTGGCGCACATGTTCAGTTTCCGCAAGGATGCTTCGGAGCGGCTGTCCGCGGTAAATAATCCCGATACCCATCTCTTCGATCGCAATATTGTTGAAGTAAATCTCCGGATCATCAGTGGGATCAAACTCCGGCACCACAATAGGTGTGCCGCAAAACATCGAAAGCCACACTGATCCCCATCCCGAGCGCGCAAACTGAAACTTAATTGCTGGGTTGGGGATTACCTCGGGCAGAATTTTCACCGCTCCTTCAACCGCCTTGGTATCGTTGGAGTAGAGCTTGAGTCCTAAAGCGCGCGCCTCGCCGTAGAGCCTCTCAAGACCCTCAATCCCCGTGATGGTGACATATATGCCCTCATCAAGCGAACCATCGCTTTTTTGGGGCAAGTCAGTAATTGGTGGAACGAGCACCTCTCCTTTGTAGCGAGGTTGGTAGTCTCTGCGCCAAGAAAAGGTAGCGGGGTATGCCATGCAATTGATTTGCTGCCGGCTTTCTATCGAGTCGGCTAGCGCAGCGCCTTTTTGGGAAGCCTTGGGGCCGACATCAATAGCTTTCCTGCCCGCGGCATGCGCCCTCTCCAGAATCTCGGCAATGTAACCGAACGTCGTGGAGTAGGACGGCGCGACTCCATAACGGATACGCGGCGAACGGTTGATCTCAAGCACGATATCCCTGCCGTTTACCGCCTTTTTCTCGCCGCTTAGCGTCTCGACTTCAAACGTACTTGATAGATGCTCCCCCGCCTCATTTGACACGCGCTCGGCTGACTCAACCCAGGCAGAGAGCGTCTCTTCATAACGCCTATCTCCGGTATAAAATACTTGCTTAAGAATTCTACCGAGCTTAGCATCAAGCAGG
The DNA here is from genome assembly GCA_964428455.1 of uncultured Candidatus Saccharibacteria bacterium. GTDB lineage: Bacteria > Patescibacteriota > Minisyncoccia > Sungbacterales > JACQCQ01 > JACOZA01. The sequence continues at coordinate 14,631 of CAYRYI010000002.1, read as the reverse complement.
ATTTCATCCGGATAAAGAGCTGCATGTGCGCCGAAGTTCTCGGACATGATCTTCTTCTGCTTACCGCCGTAGACCCACGGGACAATGACCGAGATGCGTGCGCGCCCGCGGCGCATAAGCTCGTTATTGAAAGCGAGAGCTAGTTCAGTGGTACGCAAATAAGGACCGATACCGTAAGCAAAATTGGTTACCAGATAACCCATTTAGTACTATCCCTAGAGTGAGCGGTAATGGACGTGCGGAAGCTCTCTAAACTGTTCTTTCGCATAAAGGCCCCATGCGTCGTAAAAAAACATGGGCTCAGTTCGCGCCTTAAGCAACGCGAGCGGGAGATCTTTAAAAGCGGGGTTGTTGTTCATAATGATAAGGATGTCATTATTCGCGAGCACTTCAGCGATTGACGGCAAAAATGTCGCGCCCATTTCCTGTATAACTTCAGGATCTACCTCCGGATCAAATCCAGCCACCGTAAATTTTGTTTGTCTGAGACGCTTGAGCAAGGACACGGTCATTGAACCGCGCACGTCGGATGTCAACGGGTATCCCTTAAATGCAAATCCCAGAATCCCAAGACGCGTAGGTTTTTTATCGCGCAAATATTGCTGAGCGAAATCCTGTATCTCGAAGAGGATGGAATCGAGCATGGTCGAGCTGACCTCCTGAACCTCTTGGAGGAGCCTGGAGTCGTGACCTTTTCGTTTTGAACTATTCATCAAAAGATAGGCGTCTTTCGTTAGACAATATCCGCCGACTCCGGGAGAAGGGTATGGAACCTGGCTGCGAGGGTAGCCGCTATTTGCAGCCTGTATAATTTTTTTTGCATCAAGGCCCCAACGACGAGCAATAAGAGACATTTCATTTGCGAACGAAAAAGTAGTCTGGCGATAGGTGTTATTTACAAGCTTAACCATTTCCGCTGCTTCGAGAGAGTTGAGCGATACGATCTCTTTGGTCATACGTTTAAAAATAGCGGCCGTCCGCTCGACACTTTGGGCGTCGATTCCGCCTACTATTTGAGGCAGTGTGCGCAACTCTTCAAACGCATTCCCTTCAATAGTCCGCTCGGGTGCAAATGCGAGTGAAAAATCTCTACCGCCCGCAAGGCCCGAGCATTTCTCAAGTATGGGGAGGACAACTTCTCGCGTCGTGCCTATCGAGACCGTGGAACGAAGAATCACAATATCCCCCTTTTTAAGAAAAACTCCGATGTGCTCTGCAGCTCTTCGTATGGACTGAAAATCGGGGAAAAGTTCGCGTGTGATAGGAGTCCCGACGGTTATAAAGTATGCGGTCGGCAGATTATTAACATCAAACTCTTCGAGAACCTGCAATTTTTTCCCGATATGCTTACGTAAAAGTTCATCGAGTCCTTTTTCCCTAAAATGCGGACGCATCGCACGAGTGATGTCGAGCACTTCCGGGTTTACATCAGTACCCTGTACGTGAAATCCAACATCAGCGAGCGCAAGCCCTAATGTAAGACCAACATGCCCTAAGCCAATCATGCCTATCGTCTCGTCGGAAACGGTTTTTGCCTTTGCTTGCATGCCAAACACAGCTGGCGGCTTCATAAGCTTATAAGTATCATCTGATTTCCCGCGCATAAGAAAGATTGTTGTGATCCGGATGAGTATTATAACACGTTACCAAATAAAAAGGTTACGTTCAAGAAAAAGCGTCCGCGGTCCCTTATAGTGTAGGCGCGATTTATAAGGCGGGTGGCTTCACATTAAGTCTTAAACGTCCTCCTAAATGCCCGCCTCCTCATAGCGCGGGCAGTGATTTGTTTGGCATTAAGCAGGTCTTTAGGGGTGCACGGAAGCATCACGCCCTGTCTTTGGAGGTAATTATAACGAAACTTCTCCCCTAAAATCAGGTAGTAGGCGAAGCAAGTGGTCGTTCTCGTGTCGATCAGTCCAGCCACGGGCTTCTGCGAGATCCGCACCGCTTCTATGAAGTCAAAGTTAAAAGCAAATTCTGCGTCAGATGACCGTCCCGTATCGACAAGCAAGTTGGGGCCGTCCACAAACACAAACTCATAATCTTTGGCTGGTATGTCTTTGTATCCGCTACCCCTGAAAAAATCCCGCGTCTTCTCCACGGCAGGGCTAAGATGAAACTCGACAACATCTTTCAGCTCTTCGGGAAAAATCTTTTTTGTCGCTGCCAGGTAATACTCGTTATCCTCCATAGAAACTACGATGCCGTGCCCGTTTTCTTTCAGGGCGTAAGCGAGGACGACGGTAGAAACTCCCGTGCCAAGCTCCAAAACATATCGCGGTTTGTGTTTCCTGACGTGATTATAGAGAGCCAAATAGTCAACATAGTCACAGCCGGTTGACACTGACTTTTCCAGGTAAGGACCAACATACCGCCACATATCGTGGCTTTGTACAATTCTTTTCGCTCTGCGCTCTAAGTAAGATGCCGCGAATTGAGCTAGTTTGTGCCTCATTTTATTAGTATATCAAGAAAAAAGGCCCCGCGCGCGAGCGGGGCCCATATGTGTCCCTGCCTAGGACACTGCGGGTGGATGTTCAGCTTCGTAGAGTTCAGGAGCGCCGGGGATGAACATCGCGACGTATTCGCGCCGGAGCTCCTCCAACTTCCGATTCCCTTCCTCGGTCTCAGCCTCTGCTAGCCTGATTTCAGGCCACCTCGACTTGGGGAACCCAACATACAGCGCAAACGTGCGCCGGAGCCCCATGATCTCCTCTCTCGACAAGGTCGACATATTCATGATCGCCTCGTCGTTGTTGGAGGGGCAGATAGTGTCTGACGGGATATAGCCCCGCTCGACAGAAAGCCGGTGCAGCGCAGTCCCCTGATACGGCATGAAGATGCTGCAGGACCTTGACTGCGCTTTCGTATGGCGATTCAACTCGATCGTGTCAAAGACGAGATCGCGCGTCTCGCCGGGGAAGCCGATGATGTTGTTGACGGAGAACGGGATGCCCATGTCTGCAACCAAACCGAAAGCATCCATGAGCAGCTGGTTGGACATGTTGCGCCCCACTACCTCCCTGCGGAACTTTTCGTTGCCGTGCTCAAGGCCAAAGGACATCCGATGCAACCCGATATCCATGAGCTGCCGAACGCGATCTTTCTTGATCATTACCGTTTCCGGCCTTGTCTGGCACCAGAATGGCAGCCGGATGTGCTTGTACATCTCGATGAAGGCGTCAAATTCCTCCGGCGAGTAGGCAAAAAACGTATCCGCCCAGAAGAACACGTACTCGATGCGATACTCCCTGATGTAGTGCAGGATCTCCTCCCGCACCCTCTCCGGCCTCTTTTTCCGGAAAAACTCCTTGGTCCCGAAGAGCTCGTTTTGCGCCGGCGAGTTGCAGAACCCGCACGTATACGGACAGCCTCGGTGCGTCTCGACCGAGAGCATCCGAAATACCTTCCCGCCCATAGGACGGTAGAGCCGGTGATCATCAAAGAGCGAAATGTCGAGGTCGGTGGGGCTCTCGTTGATGTCAACGGGCGGGGCGAACGGGTTTCTCTTGATTCCGCCGTCTTTCTGTTTCAGCCAGAGCCCTGCGAGCGATGTGAAGTCTTCGCCGCGCTCCATCGCCCCCACAAGAGCGGGGAGTGTGTGCTCACCCTCGCCGATGATGCACATATCGATCTCCGGGTAACGCAACGCAAGAGCGGGCGCAAAGGTGGCAAAGACGCCCCCCAGCACCGTCGGGATTCGCATTGTTTCGCGAACGGCTCTCAACAGCGTGGTACCGAGCAGGAACGTGCTTTCGGTCGCAGTAACCGCGATGAGATCCGGGTTGAATTCCTGGACCTTCTCCCGGAAACCTGCGAACACATCTCCCTTGCTACTCCTCTCGATCGACTTGTACGGAATCACGAGGAGGTTCTCTCTCTTGATCTTGTCCGCATCGACCATGCCGAGATCGATGTCGTAGTCGGTCGAGTCGAAAATGTCGACCGCCACCCCGTTATTCTTGAGAATACGAGACAGCAGTGCGATAGAGGGCGGCACAAGACTCTCGTGCCGTATGTTGGGATACAACAAGAGAACTCTCATGAGATTTTCTCCTCTATGTTGTTTTGGGAAAGAAGTTGTTTTGGGAAAGAGCGTCGGCAACATTATCGCACAGAAAACAAAAAATATCAATAAAGAAGCTCCGCGGCCCGAGACCGTGATATCTCATGCGACAGCGGATACACCCCCTACATCTATGCATGAGCGCAGGGATAAAAATTACCCAAGACTCCGAAGTACCGCTTCAGCAATGCGCGCGCCCGAATTACCGTCGAGCTTGTATAAAACATGCTCTCGTATGTATGCGCGTCCTTCGACATCAAGTGAGGGATCAGCTAGATACGCATTAATCGCCTCGATGGTGTCTTCCATGCGATAAGAAACCTTGGTACAGTGATTCTCCATAATTACTCGATAATGGTCCTCGTCATAAAACTGGCGCAGTGAGTCGAAATACGGCAGAGAACGATTCATGCCGTCATGAGAAATGAGGATGACCGGCTTATCAAACGCAATCGCATCAAGTGTTATTGAGGACATGGTGTTAATGGTTACATTGCTGTGATACAGCATGTTTGCCAGATCAACAAAATCTTCGGCGCGGAACGTGAATGGATATACGCGCGAAGCAGAACTGTCAAACGATTCTACTTGCTCACCGCTTTCGCAGGGTCGGTATTTGATAAGGAACGGGAGTTCAAGCCTTTCTACCTTGCTTGAATATTTCGGATGGAAGCGGGTTAGAATTTGGGCCGGAAAAACCTTGCCTTTCTCGATGGCTATGTGTATTCCCTGCACTACCTCGTCGTCATAAGGATTTTTCCAGTCTCCGGACATTGAGTAGAGAATAAGCTTCTTCTTTGGATCTGCGCCGATATTCTCAAAAAACTTTTCACGCGGCAGAAGAAGGCTCGGATCAGCAACAAAATCGAACTGGACAAAGCCGACGACCTCCACCCGCTCGGGAGCATAATCCCCCAGCCGGATAGCAGCGTCCCGGATCAGTGCATTCTGGACGAGAATTTTGTCAGCCAAAACCTTGGTAAATGCTTTATTCGTAAGTACATCCCAGCTTTTTGACATTGTAATCGTTCTTACTCCTTTTTTCTTGGCCATTCGCAGCAACCTCCCATCTTCGAATGAAAACATACTTGGAGCAAATAACAGACCCGGTTTGTACCGTTCAAAAAGATACTCGCCGTAGTTATCTGGAATACGGACATACAGCCATCGCAGCCATTGCCGAAACGCGCGAGATTTTCCGCACATGCCGAGTATTTCCCCGAACTTAAATCGGAGCCAATTCCGATGTAGCTTGTATGACCGGTGCCGCCGCAGATAAATAGACTGCGTCGGAAGAACATTCCACCCTATCCAGTAAAAAAATTTTTCAGAAAAACATGAGGAAGCCGGGAGCTCTTCAACAATTACGTTTTCATCTGCATAGCGTCTATAGTTATGTCCGATTCCGTTTTTAATGAGGAGCACAATGCGAATGCCCGCCTGCTTTAGGGTGTGAAAAACCTTGGATTGCAAGATGTTTTTTTCGACATCTCCATCATAGACGGTGATGAAAATAGTTTTCATGGTTTTATTATGCCAAGTTGGCGAAATAATTTAGCTTCACCGCGAATTCCTTCATAGTGGAAATCGACGGAATGCACACCAGATGGAACTTCGACCGCCATGTAGAGCTCATTTGCTCGGAAAATAGGCACTCCTGCACCATCAATATCGGCTTTCCAGCCGGGAAGATTAGACTCAGAAAGCACAAGCCATCCTGTGGAGTCGTTTTTCGTTTCCAGATGGTACCGGCCGTTCTCGATCGTTAGGGATGAAATAGACCCCGGCCTCAAACTGCCTTTTCCATTAAAGCAGTCACTGCACTCAATAAACGTTGACTGTTCAAAGTCGTTGACTGAATTCAGAACGGCTCCCGCGTCTGGACCTTTTAGAAAGACAACCGATCGAGCCCAGTAAAAGCGCGGCAGAGCGTTTTTGTTCTCATAGAGGTATAACTTAAGTTTATACTGCGGAGTAAACAGAGTCTTTTTTAACTCCAGCCCTTGTATGGCAAGCGAGACGCCGGAAATAACGTACCGGGCATTCATCATTGAGAGTAAATTCAGATTTTCGGCAAGGAGAGCTTCTGGTTCTTTGCCCAGCTTGTGCGTCTCTTCGGCTTGAATTCCATAGATACTACCGAGTTTTGCAAGCGGCATAATCCAGCGTGAGGCCATAAAGGGTTCATAACCATCAATCGATGAAATGCCATAGAGTGCGTTTAAGTTCGGCAGTCCTCCCAAGAGTGCTGCTCCGGCATCTGCTTCTACCGCCTTAGGAGAAAGGACAAAATGCGACTGAAACTGCTCGCTGCGAGCCCGATATAAAAGAAACGGAAAAAACCGCCATTCAGATGAATTATAGTCTTCCAGGTAGGACACAGGGGAATGCGGGGGAATAAAATCCCAGGCGACGCTGGTTTTCCCTTGGATTAAAAATATGGAGATAAATGTAGCGATAGAGAGAATAAATCCAGTTCGTCTAAATGCGCGAGACTCGATCGCGCTTGAAAGATACAAATAAAGGAGAAAAGCAGCGACATATATTAAAAGAAACGGCACCATAAAGTTGATATTCCCCAAAGATACGGTAGCCCGGAACACATCATAAGCTTCGCCGAGAATTTCCTGGTAGTAGTCCTGCGATTTTTCAGGCATAAAGCGTGAAGCGGCAGGCACGGCAGAACCAACCGCGAAATCTTTAAGCGGCGACCCCCCAAAGTATACAAGAAACACCGACACTAAACTCACGCACAAAAAAACAGCCGCGACCTTGGACCAAATTCCCAAACGGATCCGCTCACGGCTTAGGCGATCAAACCCGAATCCAGCCAGAAGAGACATGAGAAAAACGCCCAAAAACATCCAGCGTGACGGAGAACGGAAAAGGTTGAACACCGGAACCTTGTGCAGAAGATAAAAGAGCGGAGAAAACTTAATAGAAACTAAGAAGACAAGGCCCAAAAATGCGTAGAGAAAAGCCGCCATCCGACTTCGTCGTATAAGCGGGAATGCTGATAGAAACATTAAGAACCAGAAGATGCCAATATAAAGTCCATAGCGTCCGACGCCAAGGTACGGAAAATAAAGATAGTCGGGCAAAATAAAATTGGTTAGCTGGTTCAGCCCAATAACTTTATTGGTAGCGGCCGCATAATCCAGACCCCCCGAGCGCACGGTCAAGGGAGTAAAAGAAATAACGGCCAAAATTTGCGGCGAAGCGACGGCTAGTCCTAGTAAAACCAAGAGAAGAAAGGCTATGACCGACCGCCAAACCCCGACCATGTTTTGTCGGTAATGTACCCAGAAGAGAAAGACAAAAAAGAATGAAACCGTAAATAAAGAATACAGAATAAACTGCGCATTCCCGGAAAGGATAGCCCATCCTACTCCAAACCCTCCCAAGATAGCGTATCGAAACGGATGAACCCCAAATAATTTATTTGAGACATAAAATAAAAGCGGCAAAAGAAAAAGACTATTGGCGACTGATGGATTGGTGATATTATTCCGCGTCAGTCCCAAGATGAACCCAAGACCGATAAGACTGGAAGCTAAAGGTGAAAGCTTGAATGAACGGCCAGCCAAATAAGAGAAAAAGACGACGAGGAGATAGTCAATGAAAAGACGGATATGGAGACCCGGACGAGCATCGAGGAAACGGAAAATCAAAAGGTTCGCGGGATCAAGTAAACCGCCGGATTGGCTTACGTATGTCGGGTATCCGGAAAGCAGAAGCGGATCCCAAAGAAAGTTTGCTTTTTCGGCTAACGCTTGATGATATGTATGATAGATTGGATAAAAATAATTCGTAAGATCAGAATCAAGGAAAGATTGATTCCCCAAAAGAAATGGAGAAAAACCTATAGTAACGACTAGAGTAAGCAGAACTCCACCCAAAAACACCTTTCTAGCGTCGTTCATAGTTTTTTCGCGATTATGAAGAGCGAACTGCCAAATGGAATCGGCAGAAATCGGATGATTATTCTCTCGAGTCGTAGGATAAAAAGCAAGGCAGAATTTACAAAAGGCGAGAACTCGATGTCGTATGTGTCGACATCTTTGCTGGGTGTCTGCGATACACCGTCGCGAGCTTTGCGGATTAGGTTAATAGGCACGGCGGTTGTCACAAAGTGACTCCACTCCACAATTTGAAAACCGGCGCCGCGCAGTTTTTGCAGAAGTTCTCGCCGACTATAGCGGCGGAAGTGACGCAGAGCTACGTCATGATTGCTCCATAACCAGCGATGAGCTGGCACCGTAACGAGCAAGACCCCGCCTGGCTTCAAAACGCGTGAACACTCCCACATCGCCGCTTCGTCAACGTCAATGTGTTCAAAAACATCTAGCGACGAAACAATATCGAAAACCGCGTCTGGAAACGGGACGGTGTGATCGCTAACTTTTACTAGTTTTTCGAATCCGCGGGTTTTGGCGAATTCAATCGCAGTTGGCGAAATATCCGCGCCCAAAACGTTTCCGAAATCCTTCAAAAATAAAATGTTGCCGCCCGGCCCGCAGCCGTAATCCAGTATCTTTAGATCTTTTCGCCCGCCCAACGCACGCGAAAGCGCCTCACGAAGAATCTCTCGGCGGCCAATATGCCAAAAATAAAAAGACTCGCGTTTCGCGATCCTGCCGTATTCATACGTTTCCATTACGTCAGAATAGTGAGATGTAAAAGCCATTATATACTGCCCTCATTCTCTATAACTTCGCTTATGGTATATGGAGTCTCCTTGCGCCCTTCGTAGTAAATCCGCAACATCAGCTCAGCGATAAACCCCATCATAAAAAGAATCACGCCAAGAATAATAAAAAGCGCCGTGATAATCGGAAGCGGAGTCTGGCCGAAATTGCGAAGCTCGGCAATTTTTAGAGCGATGGCAGCGAGCCCCGAGAAGACCCCAATTCCGATGCTGGCCAGCGCCCATCCGCCGAAAAATACCAGCGGCCGCGCGGCATATGTAAATAGAAATTTTATAGTCAGAAGATCAGCGATGTCTTTCACCGCTTTCATAAAGAAATGTTTGGAGACGCCGGCATGGCGCTTATGATGCGTCACGGGAATTTCCGCCACCCGCGCGCCGCGACTTTGCAAAATCGCGGCAAGGAAAACATGCATCTCGCCATAGAGATGAATGCCTACCATGTATTTTTTCTTGAACGCTTTAAGCGCGCAGGCGTAATCGTGTAAATAAAGACCAGTCACTTTCCGCGTCAACCAGTTTGCCGAACGGGAAAGAACTCGACGGCCAAGATTATCGTGCCGGTCCTGTCGCCACCCGACGATGACATCATATCCTTCGCGCATTTTGGCAAGCAGGCGCGGAATATCTGCGGGATCATTCTGCACATCGGCATCCATGGTAATCACGATGTCCCCCTTCGCGGCGTGAATCCCGGCATCAAGCCCGGCGGTCTGGCCAATATTATGCGCCAGCGAAATAATTCGAACCGGCGAGAGCTTCATTAGCTCGTCCCGCGTTCCGTCGGTCGAAGCGTTATTAACCGCGATAATCTCAAACGGCTCTTTTAATTCCCGCATCACTTTCAAAATGCGCTGATGGAGCTCGGCTACGTTTTCTTCTTCGTTATAAGCAGGGAAAACAATAGAGATCATGAGTTCTCTATAGCACTTTCATCTTATTTCAGCCAGCCCTCGAAATCTTTAAGGAACTGATCCACAACTTCGTCGGTTTTGGGATGGCGCAGAATCGCAGGCAGGTCGGGAAAAAATTTGGGCGGGACGGTTACGATATGAGCTCCGGCAAGCATGGCGTTCTTTACATCTTCTTTGCTCCGCATGGCACCCGCGATAATTTCCGAATTGATATGTCGCTGTTCTATCAGCTCGCGGGTTTTGGCCATGACTTTAGCGGGGTCAAGATCATCTATATGCAAGTCGCCGGATGAAAGCATTTTTTCGATCGCGGGCCAAGTTGGTTTCGACTTATCTCCCGAATCGCGAATTCTCCCCCAAAAAAGAGACACATACCGCGCCCCAGCAGCGGCTGCCATTAGAGCTTGCGTCGGCGTCATACAGGCGGTGCAGTTTACCGAAATCCCCTGCTGGGAAAGCATGCGGATGATCCCCAGCTCATTCCAGCCGATATGAATCTTGACCGAGAGCGCCGGATAATTGAACCGACGCTGGAATTCGCGGGCCTGTTTTAAAATCTCATCAGGATCGCGCGAGAAAACTTCAACGGATATCGAAATCGGCGAAGTGCCGCGCCATTTGTAAACAAGGTCAATTATTTTTTGAATATGGTCCTCAAACTTGGCTTTTGGCTCTTTAGCGAGAAGCGAGGGATTAGTCGTAATGCCGTCAATAAGCCCGCGTTTTAAGGCGTCTTCAATATCCGCGAGATTAGCCGTATCTATGAAAATCTTCATATATGTTTTCCTTCAGCGATAAGTTTAACGGCTTCTGCCAGATCATCCGCAACTGCATCAGTCTCGCCCCACTCCGCTTCATTGTAGGACCTTCTTAAAAGAATCGACCGACACCCCGCTGCCTTGCCGGCTACAATATCATTTGCTGTATCCCCTATTATATATGATTTTGGCAAATCTATCTCCCACTTCTTGGCGGCAGACAGGATCATCCCCGGCTTTGGTTTTTTGCATTCGCACCCGTCGTTTTTTCCGTGCGCGCAAACGAAGATATCATCGAAGCCAAGCTTTTTCGTAGCCGCCAGGATCTCGCTAAAACTCTCTTTGGTCATATTGCCGTAAGCAACATCCGGCTGGTTTGTAATGGCAATCACAATAAATCCTAGAGCGCGAAACGCCCGAATCGCCTCCGCGGCTCCCGGCAATACTTTAAATTCCGCAAGCGTGTAGGGAGCGGTATAGCTGGTCCCCTCCGGCATAGCCGGTGAATCACGATGCACCGCGGCATTCACTACGCCGTCCCGATCAAGAAAGATGGCCGGCCTCATTGGCAATCAGCTCCTTTAGGCGAAAGACGATAAGATGATGCAAGACAACGTGAAAACCCTCGACCAACGGCGTCGAGTCGGCACGCACTACAACCGGCGCGTCAACAAGTTTTGCCATCGGTCCGCCGTCAAATCCGGAAAGGCCAATGGTCCTGCCCCCGCGATCCTTGATATATTGCAAACCTTTAAGCAAGTTCTGCGACCATTGGCCGCCAATATCCTTGCCTGATCCGCCATGAACCGAGATTCCAATCCCGACATCGCCGCGCTGATAAAATGTCTCCAATTGCGAAACGTAAAGATTCTCCCACCCGCGGTCATTCGTAATTGCGCTAGCAAGCGGGATGTTATCAACTAATGCCATCGCTCGAATTCCCCGCGCACCCGGTTTGTCGTTAATGGTTTTGACTAGATCCGAAACCAGATGCGTGGCAGTTGATGCGGATCCTCCATTCCCCATGACAAAGACTTGCCGATTTTCTTTCCATGCCTCAAAAAGCGTCTGGATCACCCGCTCGATATCATCGCGCGAAACCTCGCGGCTGATCTTCTCGACATCGGCCAGAAATCCCTCAATATATTCGCGATCAGTACTGGGTTTATGGTTTTCGGCTACATCCATATAGATTTAGATTCTAACAAACTATTTACCTTTCGTCTTGGCTTTCATTAAATAGCCGGCCTTTGCCATTTTTTTGTAGGCGGACCGCATATGCCGAAAAGCCTCAGGAAAGCCGCGCGCCCATGATATGTAATCCGACACATTGTCATAGAGCGTATGCTTCGGCCGCCAGCCGAGTTTTTTTAACTTCGAAACATCCATGATGGAATGGCGCGGCGTCATCAAGCGGAAAGCGCCTTTAGAGACCGGCGGATACGTGCTCTTCGCAACTTTAGCCACGGTTTGGGCAAGTTCCCTCACTCGCGTTACCCGCCCGCTCCCTACATTAAAAACCTGAAAATCGGCCTTAGGGTTTCTTAGCGCGACGCAATGCGCCTCGGCAACATCCTCGGCATGCACAAAATCGCGCATCTGTCCTCCGTCCTCTTGCGTTTCAATTCTTACTCCAGCAAGGCCTTCTACAGCAAACGCCCGCAGCGCCCCGGAGTAGAAATTACGAAATGATTGGTACGGCCCATGGGCAATGGAGTAACGAAAAAGCACCGTGGGTATCCCTAGCGTCTTGCCAAGCAGCAGGGCGGCCTTTTCCGCCGCCAATTTGGTAACGCCATAAAGCGTCATTGGATCAAGCGCGTCATTCTCGTGTTCGGCCACGGGCTTTGCTACTTTCCTGTCGATCGGGCATAAAACTTCCCAGCGGCCCTTGTTAAGATCGTTCGCGCCGCGCGGCTTCGCAAGGAATTCCCCATGCCGGGGACAGCGATAATGCCCCTCGCCGTAAACCGATTGGGACGAGGCGATCAGAACTTTCTTGATCGGCAAGCGCTTCTCCTCGATAATTTCATACAAAAGTGTAACGCTTTTTACATTTGTATCTATAAATACGCTGTATTCAGGATGAACATCCGCATAAACTGCGAGGTGGATGACATAAGATGCACCGCGTAAAGCCCGCTCCCAGTCGGCGCGCTTCCTTACATCCCCTTTGATAAAATCCGCCTTCTTATTAAACCATACCGGCAGTTTGCCGTTATGCGTCGGGGGGATAAGCAAATCCATTACGCGCACGCGGTATCCGTGCCGGGTCAGATTATTAACAACGTTTGTCCCGATAAACCCGGCACCGCCGGTAACAAGCACGAGGTTATTTGTCGGTCTTCTCTTTTTCATGCGAGTATATTTCCTCAACAATCTTTAATGCCGCGAGGCCATCGTGAGCACCGGGACTTGGCTCCCTTTTTTCTCTTACGGCCGCCAGAAATTCGCCAAACTCGTCCCTAAGCGAGTTATCCGCGTTCGGATCGCAATCAATGACTTCTTCCGGCCCGGCGCCGTATGTTTCGGTGCGCCGCCCCACAAAAACTTTTTCCGTCCCACCGTATTTTTTGCCCAGCCCCTCTATGCGAATGTACCCTGCAGTCCCGTAAAGTTCCAGCCGATAGGTCGGTTTCCATTCAGACCATGACGCGTGGAGCGAGGCGACCTTCCCATCTTTGGTTCTCAGAAGCGCGAAGGCGTTGTCCTCGACATCAGACTTCCAAAACGCTTTTTCATTAAAACCACACGCCTCGGCAAAGTCGCCCAAAAACCACCGCGCCAGATCAATCAAGTGAACCCCCTGGTCGATCAGCTCCCCTCCGCCCGCGATATCTATATTATGCCGCCATTCTTTTTCATAGCCGGGCCGACCGCCGAAGCCGTAGACCATCCTCATAAACTGCGGCTCCCCGATCTTTCCTTCGCTAACCAATTTCTTGGCGACTTGGTGACTTGTATGAAAGCGATGATTAAATCCAACCATCAACCGCAAATTCTTTTCCTTGGCAAGCCGTATAGCCAGCTCCAATTCTGCGGTACTCCTTGCGCCGGGTTTTTCCAATAGCACGTGCTTGCCGACTGAAAGAAGCTCCAACGCGGCGGGCGCCAGGAACTTGTGCGGCAGGGATATTACCGCGATATCAATGTCCGGATCCGCGGCCGCGTTCGCAATATCAACTGCGGCAGTCGCGTGATATTTTCCGGCAATAAGTGCCACGCGCTCTCTGTCGGTATCCATGATAGTTTTTAATACGACGCCGGGGAAATCAGAAAGCACTCCGGCCCAGCGTTTGCCCATGCCTCCCGCTCCAATTAACGCAACTGCGAATTTGGTATCAAGCATATCTATTGCCAATCAAATCCCCGATCTTTGGGCTTAATCCTGCGCACGTTATAAACATCGGAGTTCATTATCTCGTCGCGATGGTCGGGGAAGCCAGCATAATTATCACGAACAGCACTGATCAGCTTCCCGCTAATGCCGTCGGAAGCAGAAGAAGCGAGAAAAAGAACGAGTTCGGCAACCTTCTCCGGCGGCACGCCGCCTTCCTCTTTCTGCGCGAGAGACTTTTCGTATGTCTCTTTACCGGCGCGCTCGGGCCCCGCCGCCAAAAGTTCCTCCAAAAATCTAGTGTTCACCGGCCCCGGAGCAATCGCGTTTATATCAATGCGAAATTCAGCAAGCTCACTGGCCAGCGTCTCGGTTAAGCGCACCACGCCGCCTTTCGAAGCGACATATGCAGAAAAGCGCGGATAGGCCCCATCGCCTCCGCCGGAAAACGTAATAATCTTCCCGCCACCGCGTTTTTTCATAGCTGGAACCGCCGCCTGAATTGCCGCAAACGTCCCGAATAAGTTTACATCAATAGCTTGTTTCCAAAGTTTTGCGTCAAGTTCCACCACCGGCCCAATCGGCCCATAGATTCCCGCCGCGGTTACTAGAATATCTATGCCGTCGGGAAATACGCGCTCGATCGCCTTTTTGATTTCATCTGGCGCGGCGGAACCTGCAACATCCAAAGCCGCCATTTCAACTTTAGCCACGGCCTTTACAAGTTCGGCTCTGGCCGCGGCAAGCTCCGATTCCGTGCGCGAGATTAAAAGAAGCGCCGCACCTTTACGCGCCAAAGCGCCGGCAATAGCTTTACCGATTCCGCGACCGCCGCCCGTAATAACAGC
>CAYRYI010000001.1:0-22931 GCA_964428455.1 uncultured Candidatus Saccharibacteria bacterium | reverse complement strand
GAATACGCCCCGTTCGTGAGCCGCGTATCCCTTTACGGTCTCCATCACGTTCGGAATAAGATCGTATCGCCTCTTCATCTGAACCTCGATATCAGACCACGCCTCATCCACCCGATTCCGCTTTCGGATAAGTGAGTTATATATGCCGATAAAAAGAAAAACGAGAATGACTATAGCGCCGATAATAATATAGAGTGTCATGATGATTTTGGTTACCTATAAAACTATATCATTATACCATATTTGGAAAAAAAACAAAATACCGCGCTTTAACTCATAAAAACTGTTACCCGGAATCGAGCGGTTAGCTCATAATTCCTGTTACCGTAGCCAGTATATGACTATGGCTACAAAACAGGAGATTTTCAAGGAAAAACTTCAAGAATATCTGGCTTCGTCAACCGAAGAAAAGGGTCGAATCCTTGACGCTGTATGCAGTATTACGAAATGCCATCGAAAAGCAGCTATTCGAAGGTTTAAGACACTGCAGCTTCGTCCCCACTCTTTTCAAGAACGCCGCGGGAGGAAAAAGGTCTACGACCACCGAACCACGGCTGCTCTTACAGAAGTGTGGGAGGATGCGAATCGCATCTGTGCCGAGCGTCTCCATCCGATTATCCCGGAGTATGTGCGCGTACTGAAACGTGATGGCATGTGGAAGCACGGGGATGAAACGACTGGTCTTTTGCTCCGCATGAGGCCTGCGACGGTTAAACGGAGGATTGCGAAATTTGAAAACATCAAAAAGAGAGGCGGCAGAGGAACCACCAAGCCGTCAGACCTCAAAGAAATCATCCCGATCCGTAGAGGTCCCTGGCAGAATCCTCCTCCTGGCTTCGGAGAGGTAGATACCGTGGCGCATTGCGGATACACGATTTCAGGCGATTTCTGCTACACGGTGCAGTATACGGATGTGGCAACAATCTGGACCGTACTTTCAGCTCAATGGAACAAGGGCGAGGTCGCAACCCGGGAAAGCATGGTACGGATTCAGTCGCGCTTACCCTTCATTCTACGGGGAATTGACCCTGATTCGGGGAGTGAATTCATAAACTGGAGCTTAAAGCATTGGTGCGATCGCATGGGTATCACGATGACCCGAACCCGTCCGTACATGAAGAATGACCATGCACGGATTGAACAGAAAAACTACGCGAATATCCGGCACATTGTTGGCTACACGAGATTCGATGATCCACGGCACGTCGCCATTTTGAATGAACTGTACGGCCAGCTTGAAGAGTATATCAACTTCTTCATTCCTTCGGTGAAGTGCGTTGAGAAAATCAGAAGCGACCATTCGCGAACCAGAAGACGTTATGATACGGCGACTACGGCATATCAGCGGGTATTGAGCCGAGATGACATATCGGAAGAAATCAAAGAGAACCTGCGGCAGAAATATGCTACACTCAATCCAAAGTTACTCAAACAAAAATGCGACCGGATTTTGAGCAAACTCTCAAAAATCCGGTCGCGGCTACGGTAACACTTTATTATGAGCTAATGCGGAGATGTTGCTGTGGACAATTTCAACGGCCTCACCCCATTAGAACTTACGGGCGCAAGCGTCCGCGACTTCTAACGGGGCAAGCCGCGCGCTTTCTACAGACGAAATCAAACGCCTCTACAACATGGGCCGCTAGCTCCACTGAAACCCACTTGGAAACGGGGTTTCCAAGTGATAAGATGAAACTGTATGCGTAAAGTTCAATTTGTAACCGAAGAATATTACCATATTTTTAATCGCGGGACAGACAAGCGAAACATTTTTGGCGACAAATACGATTATGGCCGGTTTCTTCAAAGCATGGAGGAGTTTAACACCACAGAACCGATAGGCAGTATTTTCGAGAACTCCTTTCGCAAACGAACCCAACTTGGAAACCCCGTTTCCAAGTTGAAGGTGAAGGAGGGCAAACCGCTTGTTTGTTTCGTGGCTTACTGTCTAAATCCAAATCATTACCATTTTATTTTGCGTCAGCTGGTGGATCGGGGAATAGAGAAGTTTATGCATAAGCTTGGCTTAGGTTATACAAAACACTTCAATCGTAAGAACCGTAGAAGCGGAGTACTGTTTCAGGGCCCCTTTAAAGGAGTGCATATAGATTCTAATGAATATCTATTATACGTCAGTGCGTATGTTAGTTTGAACAATCGCGTTCATAAACTTGGAAACGGGGTTTCCAAGTCGAGTTGGGATGAATACATTAATAGGCGAGATGGAATTTGTGATAAAAGTATTATTCTGGGGCAGTTTAAAAACCCCTCGGAATATGAAGAATTCAGTCGTGATGCTTTAAAAATAATGTTGGAGAGAAAAGAAATGGAGCATCTATTAATTGAAAATTAACTTGGAAACCCCGTTTCCAAGTTGTGAGAATGCTTAAAAAATAGAGACGCGTTTTAGGACTTTGACGGGATGATGTGTATAAACTTAGTGATGCGGCGGGAGCCGTCGAAGCGTTTGCGATGCTTGGTTGAAAATTTGACAGTGCCGGATGCCGCGGCATAGAGCGTGTCGTCGCCGCCGGCGCGCACGTTTGCGCCCGCGAAATAATGCCGGCCGCGCTGGCGAACGATGATGCTTCCGGGCTTTGCCCTTTCACCATCGTGCAATTTAACCCCTAGGTATTTGGGATTGGAATCGCGGCCGTATTTAGCAGCGCCCGCGGATTTGGCTGTGGCCATGATAGTTAAAAGTTAAAAATGAAAAATTAGAAGTTAATGGAAAGTTAAAAGTTATGATAGAATTGATAACCAAGACATGTTAGCAGATTATCTTTTGAGAATCAAGGCTTGGGTAGGGGAGCGCCGAGAGGATGTTCTGGTGGCGGCCATTATCGTCACTGTGGCCACGGGGAGTTTCGGCTTAGGGCGACTTTCGGTCGTATGGATGCCCCAAAGGCCGATTGAAGTGATAGCGCCGGACGGATCGGCTACCATTGAAGCGAGGGCCTTGCAGCCTCCCGTTTCGGCGGGCGCCGATAAGGGCATAAACCAAGCCGCAGCAATTTCTGGGGGCGCGGCGTCCGGGGGCTCGTTGGTGGCCAGCAAGAGCGGGTCGGCGTATCATTTATTAAATTGTCCAGGCGCCAAGCAGATTAAAGAAGAAAACAAAGTCTATTTTGCAACCGAAGCCGATGCTAAAGCCGCTGGGTATCGTCCGGCGGGAAACTGCCCGGGACTTCGCTGATTATACAAGAATTATAATTCTTAGGTTAGCTAACAAACTTAATTAGGGAGCCAAACTATTCACTTGGAAACCCCGTTTCCAAGTGATGGTTTACTGAAATTTATTGCTTATCTGATCTGGTTTAGATTTTCTCTTTGTTGCTGTAAGTGTAGTTGAAGTTCTGATCACTAATCGCGCTTTTTGGATTTCGGCGCGCGCCCATTCGGGGATCTCTCTTAAAATGTTCTTTAGTTTCTTCTCATCAGCCCCCAAGATTTCATGCCATTTGCCCATAGGCTCGAGGATCGAGCGGATTTTATCAAAATCGTACTGGTATTTTTCGATTCTTCTCCTGGCTATTACTCCGTCGTCGCCGAAAACCCGGTCAATCGCTTCAGCTTCGAGATAACGGGTGAGAAGCAAGCTGAGCTCTTTTAAGCGCTTTTCGGCTTTTTGTTTTTCTCCGCGCAATTGGAAATATTCTTTCATCACCGAGGGAACGGCGACGCCGTCGATAATTTCGCCTTTCACGTTTTTATACAGATGTTTCCAAGCCGGGCAGATCGGTTTATAGCCGCAAAAATCGCAAAGAGGGGAGACGATTGGCTCGAATTCTTTGGACTCGCGAACACGCGCCTCGATTTCATTGATAGTCTCCAGCGTCTCTGATTCAGTCTTTTGGAAGTCCGGTTCGCTTCTTTTGGTGGAAAGCTTCTCGCCGTGTTTCAGAAATTGCAGGGATAATTTAATTTGGTCGGGTTTTATGTGCGGCCAGCGGCGCTTTAACCCCATGGCATAGATGGAAAGCTGGAAATCGCGGTCAATTTGATCCTGCGAGGGCAGGCGCTTTTGGGTTTTGTAATCAATGATTTCATATGTGCCGTCGGGGAGCTTGTCAATGCGATCAATAATTCCGGCAAGGATATGCGTTTGCTTCTTTTCCTGATCTTCCAGAACGACTTCGAACCGCGATTCCAGTCCGAGCACGGAAAAATTCCACGGGGCGTTTTGCTGGTAGAATTTACGGAGCATTTTTTCTCCCTCGGCGCGATAAATTCCGGCTTCTTCCTCTGTCCAATTCTCGGCGGGGAATTGGGCGTGATAATATTCGAGCACCTGATCAAGTGTAGGGAATATAGGGTCATGCGTGAACATGAACCGCAGGCAGTCATGGATCAGCGTGCCGAAAAGCTGCTCTTTGGTTTTTTGTTCTTTCTTTTTCTCTATTATTTTAAACTTGTAGCGCTGGGGGCACTGTTTGAAAGTGGAAAGCGCCGAGTAAGAAGTTCGCATGAGTCAACCGCTTAACCGGCAGGGGAGTGCCGTCTTAATATCATATACCGCGTCGTACAATGTAGGTTAAACGACCCCACGATAGAACTAGGTCGTCTGTTGGGCTTGAGAAAGCCATTTCCATTCTTTCCCCTTACTCTTGTATGGTTTCATCTCCTGATGTATCTTAATCAATCTTTTTAGGTCTGAAGCATCCCATACGGTCCGTTTAAAACCTTTCTCTCCTTTTATAGCATTAATACTAGTTCTTTGATTCCTTTTTAGAATCATAACCCCCTCACTCCAGAGTTTAAAATCGTGTCGCTTCTTTCCATGGAGTGGATATTTACCAAAAAAAGGAACAATGACACTAACTAGATCATAAATTGCATTAACAGCAAAGCGGACGCCACCATAGGAATTCCTACTGATTCGTCCACACCCAAGCCTAGATTTTACCATCTCAAGCAAGTCCTGATCGTCTTCACGAAGCATCATTGCGAATTCTACATCCCAATAAAAATAAACTGCTTCTGATGTTTTACGATGCTTTATATCCCGCCTAAACTTAAGTGCAAAGCAGCCCTCGCCATCAGTCAACCCGGCAATATAGTCTCCAGAAAGTTCCATACATTAGTACTATACATAATGTCGTACATAACTTCCAACCGACTTATTCACTTCACCTCATAGATAATTCAAAGGATCAAGGTAGCCGTTGAACGGCGAAAGCGGCAAGGTCATGATGCGGCCGCAAACTTTGCTTTTGAGATTTCCTATCTCAACAGCCTCATGCGCGAAGACGGAAAAATGTAGGTGCGGCCCGGTGGCATAGCCCGAATTGCCGGAATACCCAATAAGCTCTCCCCTGCTGACCGCTTGGCCCGGCAGAACCTTGACAAGCGACAGATGCGCGTAAAGCGTCGTTAAATTATTTCCGTGGTCAATTAGAATCCACTTGCCGTAAGAGGCGCGCCGGCAAACCTCGTCGGTGTCTCCAACGCCGCGCACGGTCCCGCTCTCGGCCGATAAAATTTCCGTTCCGTTCGAGGCGCGGATATCAATGCCGTTATGCCCCTTGCCCGCATAACCGCCGGCCATGGAAAACGCGGTGTTGCCGAAGCATTGGGTTAAAAACGCCCATACGGTGCGATTGCATTGCGTCAAAGATTTATTGAGCATCGATACGGGCCACTGTAAAATTCCGCTCCGGCTTTGCGGCAAGGCGTTGGGATCCAGCGTAAAACGCAGAGTTCTTTCGTAGGCGTCAATTTCATCCTGCAGGGCCTTGCGCTTCCTTTCGGTTTCCGCCAGAAGCTCCTGATATTTTTTCTCCTGATTTTGGGTTTCCGACAAAACCCGGCCGCGTTCCTGCTGTTGGATAAACTGCAGGCGCTGTTTGTCTCCTAAACTAGCGGCATAGCGTTTCAAATCTGCCGCCTTGATTTCCGAAAACGCCTTTTTTTCATTTAATGATTCGCGGAGCAGCCGGAGCTCCTTAACGCTCCCGCCCAGATTTTCTTCGAGATTAGTTACGGCCTCAAAGTGGTTGAAAAGATCGGAAAAGCGTCCGTATTCAAGCAGCGCTTCAACTGGATGTTGGCTATCTAAGTTTGACAGCGTGCGGACTAATTCAGCCAGATGTTCGCGTTTTCGCGAGATATCGATTTCTGTATCCGAAATCTGCAGTCCCAAACTTTTGATTTCCAAATTGGTTTTCTTTATACGCCCCTCAATGACGCGGATTTCCGATTGAAGTTTGAGCACGGTCCTGTTGATTCGCGCGATGTCATTCTTTAGTGTGGCGGCTTGCTCTTGGGTTGTCGCTATGGTGTCGCGGTATGTTTGCGCTATTTCTTCCAGCCGCTTGATTTCCTTTGCTCGCTCCTCGATTTGCTTTTCAAGCTCGATTACCGTGGAAGGAGCGTTTTGGTCTGTATTCCCGTTTTGGGCGACAGCGGCTGATTGGTAGCCTGGTACGACAATTATCATGGAAAAAGCCAGAGCAACAATCAAAAACGATCCTCTCCAGAGAGAGTTTGCGAATTCTTTCATATTGGTATTATATCCAATTTCAGCTGGCGCGGGTAAGGCGGTTAATTATCCTTTCTTTTCCCTGCGGCGATCTCTCTCGCGGCGTTTAAGCGCGCTAGAGACTCGTCGCGGCCGAGGATGGCGATAATCTCAAAAGGTCCCGGCGAGGCCCTCTTGCCGGAGAGTGCTGCGCGGAGCGGCCAAAGCAGCGCTCCCCTGTCGGGCGAAAATTCCGAGGCGGCCTTAAGGAATGAATCCTCAATGTTATTTTTTGTCACGGAGTCCATCGAGAAACCGGAGAGTACGTCAACGGATTTATCAAGCGAGGCCAGTATCTTGGCGTCCGTCATGGTTTTCCAGCGCAATAATTCCATCGGCGCCGCCGGTCTTTTAAAGTAAAAATCCACCCGCTCCCCTATTTCTGCCAAGCGCTTTAATCTGGGTTGTTCGAGTTCAATAATGCTCATCAGTTTTTCTCTGGAATATTCGCCGACGGAAAAGCCGGCTTCTTTGATGTGCGGCATAAGCAAGCCGGCCAATTCCGTACTCGGCAAACGGCGGATGTATTCACCGTTCATCCAGTCTAGTTTTGTAATGTCAAAGATGGCTCCGGATTTTTGGACTTTATCCAGCGAGAATGCCGCAGCCAGCTCATCAAGCGACAACAATTCCTGATCGGTCCCGGGATTCCACCCGAGAAGCGCCAAGTAATTGCAGAGAGCCTCTGGGAGGTAGCCCCGCGCTTTATATTCCAATAGAGCCGTCGGGCCATGGCGCTTGGACAATTTTGAACGATCGGGGCCGAGAATCAGCGGCAGATGCCCGTAAAGCGGGTTAGAGTAGCCAAGCGCTTCCTGCAATAACATCTGCTTTGGCGTATTGGCGATATGATCCTCACCGCGTAGAACATGCGTAATTTGCATAGCGTAGTCATCTACCACGTTCGCGAAATTATAGAGCGGCGCTTCGATATTTTTAGCGACCGAAAAATCACCGATGGCGGACGTTTTGGTGCTGATCTCGCCTTTCACTAGATCATGGAAAATCATCACTCGATCTTTAGGAGTTTTGAAGCGTAGAATTGACTCTGCCGACTCCCCTCCCCCGTCGCGAAATTCGCACCAGTGAACTTGAAATTTATTATCCGTTTGCTCGTCTTTCACGTGCGGGCAAAAAAATATTTTTCTTTGTTCAATCAGCGATTTCAGCAACGTTTTATATGAATCTATGCGCTCGCTTTGCCGATACGGCCCGAAGTCCCCTCCTTCTATCGGCCCCTCGTCCGGCGGGATGCCGAGCCACGCAAAAGATTCGATGATCATTTTCTCAAATTCTTTTTCTGATCGATCGCGATCAGTATCTTCGATGCGGAGAATGAAGTACCCTCCCTGCTTTTTGGCAAAAAGATAATTAAAAAGTGCGCTTCGGGCGCCGCCGATATGAAGCGGCCCAGTGGGAGATGGCGCAAAACGGACGCGAACGTCAGCCATGGTGTTTAAGCCCAAGATTAAGAATCTCGCGGGCGATGATTTCCGCCGCATCGACTCTGGCGAACGCCGCTGCGCCTTGCTGCATGCGGGCAAGCTCTCCCGGCGTCTCAAATATGCGCAGGAGGGTATGGCGCACAAGATTCGGCGTGGCGTTATTTTGCTCGATGACAACGGCCCCGCTGACTTTGGCGTACTCGTAGGCGTTTTTCCGCTGGTGATCTTGAGCGGCGTGGGGCAGCGGAATCAAAATAGATGGTTTAGCTGCTGCGGCTATTTCAAAAATACCCGAGCCGGACCTGGCAATCACGATATCGCAGGCGGCGTAAGCTTCCCGCAGCCGCGTCTCATCCAAGAAAGGGTAAGGGTGATAGTAGGCCTTCGTTTCACTGGAGAGAATGACCGTTGACTCCGCGGAGATATCGGCAAAATTATCCCTGCCAGTTTGGTGGATGATTTCAAAATCGTTCACGAACGCTTTTAATCCGGAAAGAATCATTTGATTGATTGGAAATGCTCCCTGACTGCCGCAAAGCACCAAGACCACGGGCTTTTGGCTGAAAATCGCGAATCTGTCTTTAGCCTCGTCTCGGATCCCGCCAAGAATTCGCTTGCGAATCGGGTTGCCGAGAACGGCGGTTTTCTCCGGCGGAAAATACGACGCGGCCTTGGCAAACGCCACGCCAATGCGCTTAGCGAATTTGCCGGACCAGCGGTTAACTAGCCCCGGAGCCGCGTCCGATTCGTGTATAATCACGGGAATCCCGTAGATCCGCGAAACCAAAAGCAGCGGGAAGGCGCCGAATCCGCCCTTGGAAAAAACGGCGTCTGGCATGAGGCGGAATAGCTTCCAAAAGGCCGCAAGCACAGCGCGGAACGTTTTCGCCAAATCAACCAGATTTAGGATTGAAAAGTAGCGGCGGAGCTTGCCGGTCGGCAGAGTCTCCGACACTATATCTTCGCGATTAAGCATTTCTCTGCCAAAATCGTCCGGCCCGATATAATAGAGTTCCAGGCCCAAGATTCGCTCGTCTTCCGCAATTCGTTTCAGTTCTCTGGCGATCGCGATAATCGGGAAAAAGTGCCCCCCCGTGCCACCGCCGGTGAATAAAATTCTCATTCCGTTAAAAAATTAGATTGTATCTCTGAAAAAATAGATTCCATATTTTACCGCTGGGCTTTAGAAGCGCGCTCGAGTTGGGCAGTTTAGTTTCTGGCGGGATCACGAGGATTTGCGAATAATTTGGTAAACAATCCCTATTCCGAGAAACGTGGCGACGAGTGAAGTGCCGCCGTATGAAATGAACGGCAGCGGTACGCCGGTCAGCGGCAAGAGGCCCGAAATTGACCCCATGTTGACGAAGGCCTGCGCCACGATTGATGTTATGATGCCAGTTACGACAAGTTTTGAAAAGAAATCGGGAGTAGCGCCTGCGGCGAGAATCCCCCGCCAGAGTAGCATAAGAAAGAGAAACGGGATTACCATTGCGCGCAGAAAGCCGAACTCCTCCGCGATAACGGCGAAAATCGAGTCTCCGATTGGTTCCGGCAGAAAACCCTGTTTTTGGAATGAGGAGCCGTACCCGGCGCCCCAAAAACCGCCGGAGCCGATGGCAATGGCGGCTTGGCGCACCTGATATCCCTTGCCCAGCGGATCAGCTTCCGGATTCAGGTATGATGTGATTCTGTCAAAACGGTAAGGCGCAATCAAAGCCAATGACGCAAAGGCAATTACGCCCAAAAGCAGGAAAAGAACGGTGTAGCGGATGCTCCCGCCGGCGACGAAGTACATTACGAGCGCAGTAGTCGCGATGATGAGAAAGGTTCCGAGGTCGGGCTGTAACATCAAGAGTGTTCCCATTGCCGACAGGATGAGCGCCGTCGGCAAGAAACCGAAAAGAAAGCTATCCGCGCGATTTTTGCGATCAAACCACCAGGCTAGAAAAAGAACCAAAGAAATTTTTGCGATCTCCGACGGCTGGAAAAATATCGGGCCTATTGAGAGCCAGCGCGTGGCGCCCCCGGATGTGAAACCAAGCGAAGTAAAGAGGACCAGGGAAAGCAGTATGATTGAGAAGGCCATGAGGGGAAGCGCGAGTTTCTTCCAAAACCGATACGGCACGGTCTGGATGGCTAAAAATAAAGCTGCCCCAACGAGGATCGCAAAAATATGCCGCAGCGAAAAATAATAAATCGTTCCGAATCTATTTTCGGAAAGCGCGACGGAGGCCGAGGACAGAAAAACCAGCCCGCCGACGGTGAGCGCTGAGACGACCATGAGGAAAATTTTGTCTGCCAGAAGCGAGCGGAGTTTCATTTTAATTTCTTTAGGCGTTTCACTGCGCGGACAAACGCATCGCCGCGGTGGAACTCATGAAGGAATAAGCCGAAGCTGGCGGCGCCCGGAGAAAGCAACACCGCATCGCCTCGGGAGGCACGGCGTTTGGCTTGACTCACAGCCTCTTCCATTGAAGCGGCGGGCGTTACCCGATTGCGGCCCCACATTCCAATCGCATTTTTTAGTTTTTCCGTCGCGCCGCCGGGAAGCAAAACTACATGGTGCGCGAGTTTACGAATTGCTTTGGCGAATTGATCAGCGGGAAGTTTCTTGTCGCTCCCGCCGGCGATTAAAATTACGCGCCGGAAGCGTTCGGCGGCAAGCTTGAGGCCGAAGAGAGCGGCGGTCGGGTTGGTGGCCGTGGTGTCATTGATAAAAGTTACTCCGCTATTTTTGGCAACAATCTGCATTCTTCCGGTGAGGGGCCTGAAGCGCCCGAGACGAGCCATCCCCTCTTTTTGCTCGATTCCAAAAAACTTTGCCGCGGCAAGCGCCAGCATTGCCGCATCCGCCATATGCCCCTGAAGCGCCGGATGCGAGCTAGCTATGCGCCCCCGGTCTCTTTCAGAAATATTCACGATGATTTTTTTTGCTTCGCTATTTTTTATGAGAGGCTCCAGTCCCCTATTCTTGAGGATGATCACCGCATCGTTTTTATTCTGAAACGCGGTAATCAGCGATTTGGCGCGGGCGTACTCGCCAAATGTCCCGTGGCGGTTTAGATGATCGGGGAAAATATTTGTGATAACAGCGAGGTGCGGGCCTTTTTTAACGTAAGCCAAATCCTCAAGCTGAAAACTGGATAGCTCTAAAATAATCGCGTCGGCGCGCTTGGCCCGCGTCATGGTCGCGAGCGCCGATTTGCGGATGTTGCCCGCGAGCAAAATTCGAGGAAACCTTTTTTGGAGTAAAAGCGCCATAAGCGTCGCGGTTGTTGATTTTCCCTTGGTGCCGGTTACGCCGATAATGGGAGCCTTCGCTCGCTCAAAAAAAATCCCGATGTCGGAAAGAATAGGAACGCCATTTTTTACCGCTTGCGCCAGATAAGGCGACGATAGCGGCACGTCCGGGTTTTTGATTACGGCGTCGCGGCGCTTAAAGTCTCTCATGCGGTGCCGTCCAAGCACGTAACGGAGGCGAGGCGAGTTGGGAATTTGTCGGATGCTCGGCAGAAGAGCCGAGCGTTTCTTGAGATCAGTAACGACGATTTCCCGGGCCCCTTCCCTCAATAAAAATTTAACCACTCCCACTCCGCCGCCGTGCAATCCCAACCCCATCACGGTAATTTTTTTCCCGTTGAACGAATGCTGCATAAAATTTATTTGTGCTCCCCGCAGTCCAGCCTTCGTAGCCGAAGCTACTCTGGCGGAGTAGGCCAAGCTGCGGGGTATCTTCATTTATATTACCCCTCCTCAATTTTGCATTATATTCGCATGGCGAGGCGCTTCGCCCATCAAGGGATGGCCTATTCGGCCACGCGCCTCGCTTTGTTTCATAAACTTTCTTTGACTGAAAAACTTCATTAACTTGAATATGGCAAAATTGAGGAGGGATTATTTTCGCGCTCCGCAATTCATATGCGCCGCAAGCGGCGCAGTATTCTTGTGGACGAAAATAAAAAGCGGGCTTTATGTTTTTTTCAGCACAATCCCGGACCGCGCGCCGGTCAGAGCGCCTTCAGAGACAGCCGCGACGCCATTGACAATCACATGCAAAATGCCCGTTGGAAAAAGATAAGGATTTTCGTACGTCGCCCGGTCGCGGATAGTTTCGGGCGAAAAAACCACGATGTCAGCCGCGTATTTCGGCAAAATCTTTCCGCGCTTTTTGATTCCCATGAATTCCGCCGGCAGCGAGGTGATTTTCATGATGGCTTCTTCCCATGAGAGAATCTTTTCCTGCAAAACGTAGCGCGAAAGGAATCTTGGGAAGGCGCCGAAGGACCGCGGGTGCGGCAGGGCGAATTGATCCGGCACCCCGGAGAGCCCGCTGCCGTTGGAGGCGATCACCGATAAGGCGCCCCGGACCGCAAGCGTAATGTTTTTTCTATGCAGAGTTTTCCCAATGATCGAGACTCGTCCGCCATTGGCGAGCAGTAGCTCGATTAGAGTTTCTTCCGGGGCAAGTCCCGAGCGAAGAGCCAAATCAGAGATAGTTTTGCCGGGGCTAATGCTGTCAGTGGCTTCCGCTATTCTTATGCGTTCAAAATGAAGTGTTAAACCCGCCAGGTCTCCGATGATGTTTTGGCGCAGACTCTTGTCGCGGAGACGCAGAAGCATTGCCGCGAACCCGCCCTCGCGCACCCACGGCGGGAGGAGCACTGCCAGTTGCGAACCGGTGCTGGAATAAGGGGTAATATCGTAAATAATCCGCTCGCCGGACTTCATCGTGCGGTTGATCATGGCAATGGCTCGTTTCATAAGCGGCCAGGATTTTCGACCGACGGCTTTCAGGTGCGAAATCGCAACCGGCACTTTGGCGCCGTGCGCCACTTGCAAGGCTTCATTCACACTTGGGATTAGTGACGTCCCCTCGTTGCGCAGGTGGGTTTTATAAATCCCGCCCTCCGCCCGCATGGTTTTTACGATTTCCGCCATCTCATCAGAAGTCGCCGCCGCCTCATGCGAAGCGCTCAAGTTGGTTGAAAGCCCAAAGGCTCCCTCGCGGAGCGCCGATTTTAAAAGCATTTTGAGGCTGGCAATCTCTTCCAAGCCCAACGGCCGCTCCTCTTCCTGCGCCACGCCGCGGCGGAGCGTCCCGTGTCCCACGAGCGTCCCGAAATTTACCGCGAGCTTAAGCTTGGTCACCTCCGCAAGATATTCGGCCATCGAGAGCCAATTGACGCTGATGGATGAGGTATCGGTCCACTTGCGGATCGAGTGAATGACATCGGGCGTCACAAGCGGGGCGAGGGAAACGCCGCAGTTGCCGCCGATGACGGTTGTTACGCCCTGGCGCACCATGCTTTCCAGCATCGGGGAGCGAAACATGGCGGCTGTCACGTCCGAATGGTTTGTGATGTCTATAAAGCCCGGGACGACGCAATGCCCCAGGGCGTCTATGACTTTTCCGCCATCGGCTTTACCGAGATCTCCGATTTCGGCAATTGTCCCGTCGTGGATCGCCACATCAGCGTTAAAAGCGGGCTTGCCCGTCCCGTCAATCACCTGCCCGTTTTTTATGATGAGGTCGTACATGAATGCGAAATCAAAAGTCAAAAGTTAAAATTTTGGTACGCCCGCAGCCTCACTTGGAAACCCCGTTTCCAAGTGGGGTTTCCGATTTTGGATTTTGATTTGTCACCCGTTCGATTTCGCTCAAGCCCTCGGCTTCGGGATTCAGTCTTGATGAGCCCAAAGAAATAATCCTGGACTGTGTTGAATGAAGCATTTTCCATTTTTTAATTTATCTCCCAATTAGTGCGGCCACTATGCCGACAATGGCGAAAACCACGCTGATGACCCAGAAACGCATCGTGACCTTATATCCAGGCCAGCCTATGGCTTCAAAATGGTGATGCACCGGGGCAACCAGGAATACTTTCTTGCCGCGCCAGCGCTTGGAGGCGAACTGGATTATAACGGATCCTGATTCGACCACCAGCAAAAAACCGATGATGGGCAGAACCGCCACGGAATCTGTGAGGAAGGCGACGGTAGTGAGGGCTACCGTGAGTCCCATGGTGCCGGTCTCTGACATATAAAAGCGCGCCGGCGGAATGTTAAACCACAAAAACGCGAGGATAGCTCCGGCGATGACGGCGCAAAATGCGGCCAGATCAATCTGGCCGCGGAAAAACGCGATTCCGCCGTAAGCCGCGAAAATTGATGCAAAGACTCCGCCGGAAAGCCCGTCAATCCCGTCAATCACGCCTCCGGAGAATGTAGCCAAAGTCACGATAATAAAAAGCGGCAGATACCAGCCGTTGATGTAAAAGTCGCCAACGAAGGGAATGTATATTGTCCGCCAGTCAAGTTTGAAATAAAACCAATAGGCGCCGACGGCGGCGATTAATAAGATTAGTCCAATGCGAAGCGATAACTCGATACCGCCGCCCTTATAGCCGCCTTTTTGGTAAATTTGAAACAGGTCGTCGGAAAGACCAAGCACTGCTGCTGCTATAAACATGAAAAACGGCAGCCAGGTTTGGTTTCGCGACAGGAAATTTAATTTATCGAAGAGCGCAGAGTCCGTGGAAACCGCTATGACCCAAAAAAGCATCGCTACCAGCGCCGCTGTTACCCAAATCAAAAGTCCGCCGAGCCTCGGCGTCGAAACCTCCTTTTCCTTGTGCAAAGAGTTAAAAATCGGCGTAGGAGTGCCGTCCGCCGCCAAGGTGCGGGCGGATTTTCGCCACATTCTATGCTTGTAAAGGAAGTTTGTGAGGATGGGCGTCCAAGCCATCGCCGCAATAAAACTAAAAGCCCCCAAGCCGAAGACCTTAAGCACATTCAACACCAGCTCGCGTTCAGCATTCATACCACCATGTTCGTCTTAGGCTATTATAGACTATTTCAGTTCAACTTGGAACGCGCGTTTGACAGCCGCAAGCAGTTTTTCTCCGTCGCGGAAACGGTCCGGCGAGCGAAGAAGGATAATGTAGATATCCTCCGGAAACTCGGTGAGGCGGTACTTAAGAGCCAGTGCTCCCATAGCCTCGTCGGTCAGGCCGGTTTTCGTTCCCACAAGGCCAGGATAAGAAACCAGGAGGCTTGAGCTCTTGACGGCGTAGGTTTTGCCGGATAGGCCACGTACAGCCGGCGGAGGAGAGGCGGTTATATCCCAAAAATCCGGGTGGCGCAAATCTATATAGGCAAGCAATTTTACGAGATCTGCTGCGCTAGAATAATGGCCTTGTTCGTCAAGCCCCGTCGGATTTTGGAATTGGGTAGAGAGCATGCCAAGGCGCGAGGCTTTCCGATTCATGCCGCGGATGAAGGCATCTCGGGGGTTCACATCCGGCTCGATCAAAGCCCCGATTGCGGCGGCCGCCGCCTCCGCGACGTCGTTGTCCGATTCAACCAGCACCAGGATTCTTGCCGTCTCTCCCGTGATGGTCTCGCCTACGGGAAGATCGCTCTCTTTGGGCGTTGTATTTTTTGCCGTGTCGGAAATAAGAATCACTGCCTCACCCCCGCGCTCTTTTAAAAGAAGCGCCGTCATGATTTTAGTGAGACTCGCGATGGGCAAGGGCTTACGGCTCCTCCTTTCTTTAAGGGCGACGCCGGATGCGGTGGAAACGACGTATGACTCCGCCTCGATCGTGCCGTCATCGATCGTCGGCAGAGAAATCGCGGCGGCGTAGCTGGGTTTTGGGTTCTCTGATATTTCAGGCGCGGCGTTCGAGAGATTGTTTCCCAGCCCCGCGATTAAAACCGAGGTTGTCAGCATCGATAACAGAAATACGCCGGTTCCGAATATAGTGCGCTGGTTAAACATAATTTCCATCGCTCATCTCATTTTTGCGAGTCGGAATTATCGGGGGCTTCTTCGTTATTCAGGTTAGGTATTACGGCTTTCCGAAAAGACTCCCATTCCGGCAGCGCCTCGCAGTTCTCCACCCCAAGATATTTCAGAAATTCCACGCTGATCCGATATAAATACGACCGAGCGTCTTTAGGGTTATCAATTCTTTCTATGAGGCCGCGCAGGAGGAGATTGCGCAAACTGTATGATGAATTCACGCCTCGGATATATTCGATTTCGGCCCGCGTGAGCGGGCCTTTATAAGCAATTATGGAAAGCACCTCCATAGCAGCTTTTGAAAGCTCTTCGGTGAATTCGCTTTTAACTAGTTTTTCGATGACGTCGCTTGCTCCCGCCGCTGTTCCAAATTGCCAATCTTGCCCGTTCTCGACAATGCAGAGTCCCCTGTCTTTATAGTCCGTCGCGAGTTCCGAAAGCGCCTCTTTGACGTTTGCCGGTTTCTCGCCGAGGATTTTCGCGATGCGCTCTATGGTCATCGGTTCCCCGCTGACAAAAAGCATCGCTTCAATTTTGAATTTTAATGCCAGAGTCATTTCGCGCTCTCGGTTTTTACGATAATTTCCTCAAAAAGCTCGCCCTGGTGGAGAGAAACCAGCTTTTGCTTGGCGAGTTCCAGGATCGCCAAAAATGATACCACGATCTCGATTTTTTCTTTACTGCCCTTAACGATTTCGGAAAATGCCCGCTCGAGGCGCTTTGCGAGCCGTGCCTGGATTTCACGGATCTTTTCTTCCAGTGAGATCACTTTTTTAAGTTTCTCCTCGGCGAGCGTCTGCAATTGCGGCAGGGTGCGCAAAATCGCGCCGAAGGTCTGGGAAATGAGCGAGGGAGAGCACTTCGGCGGCGGATAGAAAATCGTCGGGATTCCAAGAAATGCATCTCGTGCAAAAATGCGACTGCCCTGGGATTCAAGACGCTTTAGTTCGCCAGCCAGCATCTTCAGTTTTTGATAGAGTGCCAGGCGCCGTTCCAGATCCTCTATTGATGCCTCTTCTTCTTGGCTTAATTCCAGATGCGGCAAGAGCGAGCGCGACTTTAAGAGCATAAGTTGCGCAGCAATTACCAAAAACTCAGCCAGTGTTTCCTGGTCAATCTTTTCCATTGCTTTCACCCTGGCCAGAAAACCATCCGTGACCGTTGCCAGCGAAATCTCGTTGATCGGCAGTTTCTCGCGCTCAATCAGATCAAGCAAAAGGTCCAGCGGCCCTTCGTAGCGTTCTTGTTTAACCTCAAAATCGATTGTTGTCTTCATGATAACCCAAGATCGCGGAGTTGGCTCGGTTCGATCGCCGAGGGCGATCCCATCATGGGATCGCGCGCGGTGCCGGTTTTTGGAAAAGCAATCACTTCGGAAATGCTCTTCTCCCCCGCGAGAATCATAACGAGCCGGTCGATCCCCGGCGCAAATCCCCCGTGCGGCGGCGCGCCGTATTCGAACGCCTCCAGCATGTGCCCGAATTTCTTTTGAATCGTTTCGTCGCTTAATCCAAGCGTCTTGAACACGCGATTCTGCAGTTCGCGTTCATGGATCCTGATGCTCCCGGAGGATATTTCATATCCGTTGAGAACGATGTCGTATGACCAGGCTCTGACCGACAAGGGATCCGACTCCAGTTTGGCGGTATCGTCGGGGTGCGGCGTGGTGAAGGGATGATGCATCGGCTGAACTGCGCCGTCCTCTCCCCCTTCAAACATGGGAAAGTCATAAATCATGGCGAACGCCAGTTCATCCGGATCGTCTTTATTTTTGCGCAGATCCGGCTTGTCGGTGCCGTATTTTTCAATGGCCTCGGCGTAGGTCATGCGCGGCCACGGCGAGTGCGTGATTCGTTTCATCGGCGCGACCCCTTGCACCATAGCAGTCATCATCTCCTCGCCAATCTGGAGCACGTCTTCCTGCGAGACGAAACTCATTTCTATGTCAATTTGCGTGAATTCGGGCTGGCGGTCGCCGCGCTGATCCTCGTCGCGGAAACAGCGCGCAATTTGGAAATAGCGCTCGAATCCCGCCACCATCAAGAGCTGTTTATACTGCTGGGGCGATTGGGGCAGGACATAGAAATTTCCGGGGTAGATTCTTGACGGAACCAAAAACTCCCTGGCGCCCTCCGGCGTGCCTTTGGTTAAAATTGGAGTTTCGATCTCAATAAAACCCTTATCTTTAAGAAAATTCCTGAAAAATAATATTACGTCGTTGCGCAATCGGAGATTTTTATGCAATCGCGCTCGGCGCAAATCCAGATAGCGGTACTTCAGACGCAGCTCTTCCTCAATGTCTTTTCCGTCACTCCTAACAGGAAAGGGCGGAGTTTTGGCCGGATTTAAGATTTCAAGCTTAGCCGCCTGCAGTTCGATCATTCCCGTCGGCAATTCGGGATTTTGCATTCCGCTTGGCCGCTTGGCCACAGTTCCATCGATTCGCACGACCCACTCGTCGCGAAGCGTAGCAGCTTTATCATAGATTTCTTCATCGGCGGGAGTAAAAACCACCTGCAATATTCCCGTGCGATCGCGAAGATCAATGAAAATAATCTTGCCGTGGTCTCTCCGCGAGTCCACCCAGCCCGAAACCTTGACGGTAGATCCTACGCGTTGCGTTATTTCAGAAATCAGAATCCTTTCCTCTGTTAAATCATTTGAAAGCATAAATATCGTATTTAGTGTATCGAAGTATGGAATAAAAAACTAGCGCTGTTAATCCAAAAGAAAAGGCCGAGCATGGAGGCGCTGTCTTAGCGCTTCCATGCTCGGCTCGACGTCTACTCCCCCGCTGTTACTCGCAGATTTCTGCGAACGTTCCTTGAGGGGTGCGCACATACTTGCCGCTTGGCTTGCACGGCGCGCCTGCGGCCGGCGGAGATCCTGACGGCGGGGGCGACGTATAGGTCGGGCCGCTTGAAGCCGGTGGGCTCGGCGGCGGAGGCGGCATGGGAGCCGCTCGCGGCGCTTGCTGTTGCGCAGCCGGCGCTACGCCGGGCACCTGATGACCCGCCGCATACATGCATTGTATGTATTCGCCATCCCAGCGCTGTTGGATTCGCGCCGCGTCGCTTTGCGCTTGTGCGCTACCCGTGCCAAGACCGATTCCCGTACCCGCGGTTCCGCCGATGGCCGCGCCAATACCTGCGGCACGGCCGCCGCCGGTTGCTCCGCCGATGGCCGCGCCCGCGGCTGCGCCTAAGAGTCCTCCGAGGATGGTGCTGACAGCCTGGGACTGCTGTACCTGCGCTGGATCTCCGGCCCGAGCCGTGGCTAGCTGCCGGCAATTGGCGTCATCCATGGCGAACTGCGCTTGCGTCTTGCCGGCGCCGATCAAGGCCGGCATGGTTGGTCCCGGCGGGCCGAAGGTAGCGCAACCCGTGAACACGAGAAGCGCGATGAGCGGCATCACGCCGATGGTAACCAGACGGTGTCTCATCACGAACCTCCTTTCCTACTTTGGAGCGTTTGGCGGCGCTGTTGAAGGCAACACCTTCATCCAAGCGTCACCCTCGCACCTCTGGATGTGAGGCCAAAACCCTTCTGGTTTCCTACACCAGTACCACACTACTTCCTGCGGTTGCGGGTCCGGCGGCCGCTGAATGTAGGTCTGCGGTTGCTGGATCACTACCGGCGGCGGTTGCTGTTGGATCACCACCGTCGGCGGCACGTAATACACCTCCGGGTAGTAGAGCGGCGGCGCGAAAGGCCACCATCCCCAGGCGCTATAGGCCGGGTGGTAGTAGTAGAAACGGCGTGCCTCGGCGATCTGGGCGCCCACTGCGATGGCAACCATAAGCACCAAAAGAACTACCGCGAGCTTTCTCATCTCTCTCCTCCTCTGGGCTTCGTTTTCTGTTTGGGGTCTTCCTCGCCCGTAATAGACACGATCTAGCCAGTTCGGCTAGTAAGATTTAGAAGAACTGCAACCGTATTGCCAATATAGTACAACAAGCCCAATTTTTCTGCAATTTGCCCTATAGTGAAGCAATCTCGAATCAAACTTTTGAAACAAACTTTCGGAGGTCGGACCTCCGAAAGTTTGCGACCCATGAAAATTGCGTCTCTGGGAATAGAACTGGTAATTTTAGTTACGTGAGGTTGGTAGTTCGATAAAAAACGTGCTTCCCTGCCCGGGGCCCGGGGATTCAACCGAAACGCGCCCCTTATGGTCTTCTATAATGCGCTTAACGAGATAAAGCCCGAGTCCCATGCCGTCGGGGCGCGCCTTTTTGGCCTCTTCGGTTCTGCCGAACTTGACGAACATCTTCGGAATATCCTCCGGCTTGATGCCCATGCCCTGGTCAGAGACGGAAACCACGATATGGCTCGCGTCCCCCGCCAGCCGCTTTTTCAGACTGATTGTCACGGATCCTTTACTTGAGTACTTGATGGCATTATCCATCAAGTTGATGATCACCTCATGAAGTTTATCAAAGTCCCCTACCAACTTGGCGTCTTTGATATTCTCATTTCGCAGTTCGAGCATAATACCTTTGGCTCTAGCCGTTTCCTCAAGCTCCTGCATAACGCCGCGCACAATCGCCTCCATGTCAATCTCCTTAAACTCGTACCGAATTTTTCCGGATTCAATCCGCGACAAGTCCAAGAGGTCACTTACGAGTTTCGCGAGTGCGCCGGAAGAAATTAGCACCCGATTCAACGCCTCCTTGATGCTCTCCGGAATCTTGCCGAAGGATCCCTCCAGCACCATCGAGGTGTAGCCCTTGATGACAGTAAGGGGTGTGCGCAACTGATGTCCGGCAATCGAGATGAATTCAGATTTAGCCGCATCTAGTTTCTTAAGCTCTTCGTTGGCAAAAGAGAGTTCAGTGGCGAGCGCGGCGATTTTCTCACGTGATTCAACCTCGCGGTTTATTGCGCGAATGAGAAGCCAGAAGAAAAAGGCGCTTGCGATAAGAATCGCGCCTTGCAAAGCGAATTCTTGAAGCGTGTCGGAGCGAAAGAATTGAATGAGAAATATGGCCAGTAACGTCGCCGAAAATACTTCGGTTGTGATAATGCGAATATTCAGAATGCGATGCTTAACAATTGCATAACCGATAAAGACAACCATTATAAGGGTTGTATAAGGACCCGCCCATATATATTGGTAATTGCCGAAGAGTGGCAGAAAAAGGTTAAATAGCGAGCCCCCAGTGGCCGCAATAAAGGTGCCCAAAAGCACAAACTTTAACTGCAGTTTTTCCATCGGTTGAGCTGTTTTATACCGGGACAGCATTAGAAAGAATGCTGTGCCCATGTAAGCGACCCAGAACACGACATAGAAAATATAGGCCCGACCGAGAATGATGTTTTTGCCCCAACTCTCGATACTTAAACCAGAAATGAACTTTGTTGTGAAAACTAGATAAGAAATAATCATCGCCGGGACATGTAAAAACACATACAACCACCAAGAATGCTTCACATCATCTTTATTCGGGAAATGCATTCCAAAAAATATAAAATACGTTGCGATCAATGCCGCGGAAATATAATAAAATCTTGCTAGTGGAATAGCGTATTCGGGGCTAGAGAGACGGAATAATACAAGCCCAAGCGTCCAGAGCGCCGTTGCAATGACCGAAAGGCCATAGCTTATATTTATGTGACTGCGCGGGTTACGAAAAACAATCGTACTGGCGAAGCCAAGATTGACCAACGTTGCTATAAATAGAATGATGTCACGAATATCCATGTCATTTTATTTCTCGCAGCGAATGATAAATACTTGGCCCGCCATACTGCGATCTACATGAATATTTTTGAATCCCGTTTGCTCAAGCGTAGCCACTAACATAGTGCGCGGCAAAAAGTGGTATATTCCTCTTCTTCCCTTGGCTTGAATTTGCCGCGCTTGTCTTAGAATGCGCAATCCGTACTTAAGATTCTCTCGCTGGTCTTTACGCAGAATTGAGCGCCAAGAAGCAAAGAATGTAAAAATAAAGCGCACCCCTCGGCGAGGCGTGGACCAAACTAGCACCCCGCCGGGTTTCAATAAATGATGCAGCTCCCGGAGAAGAGCTTCTAGCGCCTCGATGCCATACAAGCCTTGATGATGGACAATATAAGGCAGCACTAAATTAGCAGTTATACCATCAAATGTCTTGCCATCAAAGGGTAGTTTTTCGACAAGATCGATCTCTTTGATCACAACGCCATGCATAAATCTTTTCTTAAGGTGCGAAAGCATCGTCTGGCTGTGATCGCTCGCGATTAAGCGCGTTCCGTCTTTATTGCGGTCTATTCGTGCCGCGAGCAGTTCAACAATTTGCCCCGAGCCGGAACCAATATCAAGCCACGTGCCATGAATGCTTTCCGGTAGCAAGTTCTGGAAATCAGAGATAAGGCTTTGGTATGCATCCGCGCGCTCAAGATAGTTATAAAACTTACCATATTTTTCCCAGAACGTTCGTTCTCCTCCATGCAATATTTCGTGTAAGTAGTTCCATTTTGTTTGAAATAGCAGTTTATTAACATCTTCATAAACCCGAGTGTGTGAGACTCCGGCTTGCGGATAATATGGCGCGCCATACATCACATGGATTTTTAGTTGTCTTGTAAAAAGTTTCCACCAAGTGACATTACGAACTCCATAAAGAAATACCGGAATAACCGGCTGGTTTGTTTTCTCGGCCAACAGCGGTACTACGTTTTGCATTCGGTCAAGCGATGATACATCGCCGTGATAACACCAATCAGGAAATACCCCTACACTGATTTTTTGCGCGAGGTAACGCAGAGGTGTTTTAAGCGCCACTTCGTAGCCGCTTCGGATATTGCCCGGGAAGGCGCCGAATAAACGCAAGGTGTGTTTTCTGATGGGCCTTTTGAATTCATCATCGCGCGTGAACCAATGCACGCCGTGCAACGGCGAAAGCCATGGAAGCCCAATTCCTACAAGGAAGGGATCAAATGGGCCGTGATGATTAGAAATGAAAATTGCCGGAGGCTTGACCGATCGGATTTTTTCAACGCCAAAAGCTCGATAATCAGCTAAGAGCCAAAATAAAAATCGGAGTGGGATCCAGGCAATGTTATGAACGAGCGCGATGAACATTATTGTTTACACCAAGTTTTACCCCCAAAAATAATTATACGAAAAACCATTGCGCCCAATATGCCATACCAGCGTGAATTATACGCTTATTTTGGA